>JAKIUY010000175.1 GCA_021647315.1 Victivallaceae bacterium | reverse complement strand
TTATTTAAGATTTCTATTAGCTCTGCTTTTAACGAATCTTTCTCATATTTAATTTCATTCTCTTCTAACCATTCTATTATCTTGCTTTTAGAAGATAAAGCTGTTGGCGGCGAATATTTGTCACTGCCGTTCTAAAATTGACTGATTCTACTTATTTAAAATTGCCTGTTTTTTCTTCTTGATTTTCTTCTATTTCTTCTTGTAGCTACTTTTTTTTGCCTTTTCTTCAAAAAAATTCATTTAAAAATCATTTTCTTCCCTTTTTTTTCTTTTTTTTCTTTTCTTACCATCTTCTGTATTTATTATATTAATAAAACCCAGGAGGTGCTTTGATGAAAAAATATCGTCCTAAAATAAAATGTCGTTATTGCAGTAAAAAAGTAGACTCTGATGCTCATAATGCATATCACCAGTATTGCTGCTTAGATCCATGTTGCCAACGTCAACGTAAGCTTGATAATAATCGTGCCTGGCGCGAGAAACAGAAACAAATCAATCCAGATTATCTGAATTCAGAATCAGAGCGGGTAAAGAAATATCAACGAAATCATCCGGGTTACTGGAAAAAAAAACGGAAAAAAACTTCTCCGAATGAACTCTTACGAGACTTCTCCTGCGCAGGGGAAATCCCTGAAAATATGCCCTTACGAGACTTCGTGATCTTCCAACAGCTTTGTTTCAAAGGGTTTATGATAACCATGGGTGGTGTCTTACGAGACGACATTGCTAAAGTAATGAACAACCTTTATGATATTGGTAACGGAACGGTTCCGTGTGAAAAAACTAATAACATGGAGGTAAAAGACAATGCACAAAGAATTAGTCAATCCGGCACGTTTGAGACGCATGCCACCGGGGTTCGGCTGGGTAGACCATCGCCTGGTACGTAAAAACTATATCGGTAATTTCAGTGTTGAGGCATTGGCTCTGTATCTGTTTGCGGTGACTGTCGCTGATCTTGATGGAGTTTCCTGGTATTCAGATAGGTCAATCTGTAACTGTTTGAATATCAGTTCCGACAGTCTCACGAAGGCTCGTAATGAACTTATTACAGGTGGACTGCTAGGTTATCGTCGTCCCTATTGTCAGTTATTTGAACTGCCGGAATGCGAAGCAGACCGTGACAGTTTCCGCAAAGCTGTACATATTGCGACGGAGCAACGGCAGCCGAACGGCACCGAAGGTCGTGGTGTCCTCAATGAATCCTCGATCTACCGGCGTTCAGATGACCAATGTGATGTACTGGCGATAGGAACGATAATTGAAGCTATGGCAGGAGATGCAGACAATGATTAATTATGAAAGTTATCTGAAGATAAGAGAGCTGTCGGAACAGGAGCGACTCAGTGCGGCACAAATTGCTGCTGAATTGAATATTGCCGTCGGTACAGTGAAAAAGTGGCTTAAAGTCAAAAGCTTCGACCGTCCGCAACGTGTAGCGAAAAGCAGTAAGCTGGATCCTTTCAGAAAACTGATTCGAGGCTGGCTGAACGCTCATGATTACAGTGCCGTACAGATTCTGCGTATGCTTCGGGATGAAGGATTCGACGGCGGTTCGACTATCGTCCGTGATTATGTCAGCCGTATTCGTCCGCCTAAGCAGACGGCTTACCTGACACTGAAATTTGCGCCTGGTGAAGCGGCACAGGTTGATTTCGGTTACTGTGGCATGATTCAGGTCGGCGATACCCGCAGACGGCTTTATGTTTTTGTCATGACGCTATGCTACAGCAGAATGATGTATGCGCAGTTTATCATGCGTCAGAATATGGAGCATTTTCTGCAATGTCATCGCAACGCATTTGAGTATTTCAAAGGCATTCCCCGTAAAGTGATGGTGGATAACTGCAAAGTCGCAGTGGTTGATGCATCACGTTACGGTGATCCTGTACTTAATAAACATTATGCTGATCTGGCCATGCATTACGGCTTCAGAATTGTACCTTGCGGAGTACGAAAACCCAATGAAAAAGGTCGAGTTGAGCGCGGAATAGGTTACATTAAAGGTAATTTTTTCAACGGACTTGAATTCAGTTCTCTGACCGATCTTAATTTCAGAACAATGCACTGGCTGGATAACACCGCTAATGTCAGGATTCATGGAACCACTAGAAAACCGCCGACAGAACTGTTTACTGCTGAACTGAAAGCAATGAACCAACTGCCGTTGTTCCCTTATGATTGCTGTGATTCAGCGACGGTTCGTGTTAACAGTCAATACCGGGTAATTTACGAAACCAACAAATATTCACTGCCGCCGAAAATGGCCAGCAAGTGTGCCGACATCAGAGTCTATACCGATAAACTGCTTTTCAGTTATGAGGGCAAAGAGGTTGCCCAGCATATCAGATCGTATGAACGCTATCAGGATTTCGGGCTGGCGGAACATGACAGACCGTTACTTGAACAACGCAGAAAAGCAAGTTATGACCGTACAGTAGGCAGATTGCTGGAACTTGGCGAGGTCGCTGAAAAGTATTATGCCGGAATGAAGCATAAACTATTCAATGTCCAGCAGCATGTCTGTCGAATTGTCGCTCTGCTTGATACTCACGGCAATTGTGAGGTTATCCGGGCGATGAATGATGCAATGGAATTTGAAGCATACAGCAGTGACTATATTCTCAATATTCTCGATATGAGAAGCCGGGTAATTCCACAAGTAAGTGCACTGCATGTTACCAGAAAAAGCGATTTACTCAATATTGATTTCGCCGAACCTGACCTGAATATATACTAATAAAAGGAGCTCTTATGTTAAAGCCAAATGAAATTATAGAACAGAAACTTGATTACCTGAAACTCGCATTTTTCAAAGAAAATATTTTTAAACAGGCCCGTGTCGCAGCAGAAAAACAACTTGATCATCTCAGTTTTGTCACTGAACTCATTGACGGGGAGACCGCACTGCGCCAGTCACGGGCTGTTGAACGCAGAATCCGCAATGCAAAAATACCCTGCCCAAAGTCGCTTGACCAGTTCCGCTGGGGGCATCCTGACAAAATCAACCGGCAGTTGATTGAAAACCTTTTTCACCTCAACTTTATCGAAAACAGAGAGAATGTGGTATTTTTAAGCTCTTGCGGTCTGGGCAAAAGTCATATTGCCAGTGCGCTGGCCGCCACTGCCTGTAAAAAAGGATTCAATACTCTCTTCACTACGGCGGTCGATATTATAAACAACCTTTCCGCCGCAAAGGCGGTATACAATCTGGATAAAATACTGAAACGTTATACTACTCCGCAACTGCTGATCATTGATGAACTCGGCTATCTGCCTATCGACAAACTCGGTGCTGATCTGCTCTTTCAGGTAGTATCAAAAAGATATGAACACGGTTCAATCGTTATCACCTCAAACCGACCGTTTAAAAAATGGGGTGAAATCTTCAATAATGATAATATCGTCACCAGTGCCATTCTTGATCGTATTATCCATCATTGTCAAGTCGTGCTCATTGAGGGGCAGAGCTACCGGATGAAAGATAAAGACAAAATACAATAGCCAGCCTGGAGACTGCGGATAAAATATTGCACTTTATTCGTTTTCTCCTGAACCATACGCTCAAAGCGATGATATTTATCCAGAAACAGACAAATGACAACAGCAAACGGAATTAACGCAACTGCATCTCCCCTTGCCGGAAACCTTTGTAAACTGAGTAAAAATGATTACTTTGAGCGTATAAAACCGAGGACAGCCTATTCAAAAAATACAATCATAAACTGACAAGCTCCATCAATTTTATTTTTTTTATCCGTGATGGGGAGTTGCATCATTATGTTCAGGGGAAAAAAGGGTCAATTTTAAACCGGCAAAATTAGTCAACTTTAGCATGGCGGTGACATTCAATCGCAATGCTTGAAAAGCAGATCAATGCCCGAATTTCCAAGCTTGGGCAGCGCAAACAGTTCATCGTTGGCTCACTGGTCGAAAGTAAAAGAAAATGTGGTAATAAAAATTGCCGGTGTGCCAATGGTGGCGATTTGCACCGTGCTCACATTCTCACCAAACGTGAAAACGGCAAGACCAAAACAATTTACATCCCAGTAAAAATGGTCAAAGAGGTTGGCGAATGGTCTCGCGAATATAAAAAAATAAAAGAACTTATTCGCGAAATTGATCAGCTTAGTGAAAAAGTTATAGCCGCCACCAAACAACGTAAAAAAACTGTAGTTCAAGCTGTCCGCGCTGCTCGGGAGGTAATATGAGTCGTAAAAAAAAACATTAACTCCAGGACTTAAAACTGATAATTTATGTTTGAATACAATGTTTACCTCCATTAAACAATATTTCCCGTCTTTAACGCAGTATTTTAAAGGAGTCAATGATTTCCGTCAACAGAGCAAAGTAAAATATCCTGCTGAACTTATACTATGGATGGGGGTAATTGAACGGCTGGCCGGAGTTAAATCAAATAATGAGTTTGAAGTATTATTAAGAAATTCAACGGAAATTGAAAATAATATATTCAATATACAGGAGTTGTCGGGGGACGAATTGCCGTCTGTTGATGATTTCTGTTATTTCATACAGCGGCTTGATCCGCATGAACTTCACAAAGTCATCCGCAAAATGCTTGTGGCACTGGAAAGAAAAAAATTTATAGCAAAATTGAAGACAAAAGACAATTATTTACTCTTGGCTATTGACGGTGTTCAAACAACTTCCACCCATCGCCCCATCGGACATTCTACGATGCGCACACATAAGGATGGACCACCGACTTATCACCAATATTTTCTAGAGGCAAAAATAGTTTCCTCAAATGGCTTTGTGATTTCAGTCGATACTGAATGTATCGAAAACCCGACCGAAAAATTCGATAAACAGGATTGCGAGCTCAACGCTGCAAAACGTTTGCTTGAACGCATTGCGTGCGAGCATCCGCATTTTCAATTTTGGATTCTTGGCGATGCGCTTTATTGTAATTCAGTAATCATTAACATTTGTCAGCAGCACAACTGGAATTATTCATTCACTTTTAAAGGAAAAAGTCAGTACCCAAAGCTATTAGAAGAAATCAATGCTGAACTCAATTTCAAACAACGCCATAATCACCGCCGGTGTCTAATAAAAAGCAATAAGCACACAGAACTTTATATCGAATTGCGTTGGTGTAATGACGTGAAATATAATTTCAGTGGCGAAAAAGAGTATAGTCTGAATTACATAGAAGGTACAGTTATTAAAATAAAAAATGGGGTTGAAACGAAGGTGACAACTTTCGCCTACTTGATCTGTAGTCATATCAATGAAAAAAATGCCTTGAAAAAATTTATGAACTGTCGCAACCGGTGGAAGATAGAGAATGAGGGGTTTAATTTTCAAAAAAATAATATGCTCCATATAGGTCACAATTTTAGTTCAATTGGACATGCGGGACAAAATTTTTATCTATTAGCGCAAATTGCTCACACTATCATACAGCTGACAAGTTTTACTGATATTGCTGGATATGTCAGACGGGCAACGACAGGGGAACGAGATAAATTATCGCAGACACTCAAAGGCATTTTCGGTTCTTTTATGGCTATAGCCGAGCGAATAAAAATCGAACTTTTCAACAAAGTCTTTAAACCTCCATTACTTACTAATATGCGAATTAGGCTGAAGTTCGCGTAAAAAGTTCAGTTCTGTTAATTATATCAACCCCTAACTCCATCTGAAAGGAAATCTCATTGTCTAAAAAAATCGCTAGACAATATGGCGGAGCTTGCCCAGATTTCTAAAATAATAATAAAATGGGGGAAATGTAATATTCATTCGGAATTGCTGATTGCCAATACGGAACCACTCTTTTCTATCAGGCGACAGACAACCACCTGTGACAAGCATGTGAACATGTGGATGAATAGACATTGTTTGCCCCCATGAATGTGCAATTGCTGTTATTGCTGGAATGCCTCCTCGCTTTTTGAAAAAATAAAGCAACGCTCCT
>JAKIUY010000030.1 GCA_021647315.1 Victivallaceae bacterium | reverse complement strand
CCAAGACAGGACACCAACGTGCATCAGGCTATGGTGGCCAATAAAAAGAATGCGGATGGGAGCAGGACATAGAAAAATTTAGACAAATGTTAATCGGGGGCTTGACAATGACCTTCTCATGGGAGCTCGAGCGTCCCGCTTGAGTAAAAAAGCATTCACAACCGGGACGGTTATGCTACTTAGAAAGAATATATTATGTTAAAAAACAGAACAAATTTGATTTTACTTTTACTGGCGGGCGGAGTTTTTGTCTGGGCATTGTTCGGACTGTTTTCGTTACGTTTTGAGCGTGGCGATACCTATGCGCCATATTCCAGTTTCCGGGCTGATCCGTCTGGGTGTAAGGTGCTCTACGAAAGTCTGAACAGTTTGAACAGCGTAGAGGCAGAACGTCTTTTGCGTCCGATAGCTGAAATTGAGGATGTTTATGAGACCGTGATGCTAATTACCAATGTCGATGATATTGATGATTTATCATCTATTAACGGTTTGGACAGTTATCTGCAGCGTGGTGGCAATGTATTGGTTTTCTGTGCTCAGGTCAAGATGCAGAAAGTCAAAAATTTCGGGGAGATGAAGGCTAATCATAAATGGAAGCGTAAGTTTTCATCAGAAGAACGCACCGAGCAGGGGAAGGAAGAGGAAAAATCTTCAGGCAGGAAAACCGCAGTTAAGCGTGATAAATCATGTTGCGGAACCAAGCCTAAGAGTGATGATGAAGCTGAATGCCGATCCAGTGGTTTGGAAAAACTGCTTAAGACAATCAGTCTGGAACGGCGTAAATATCCGCATCGAATGCCGATTGCAGCGCAAGTTGACGCAAGCATGGCAGCCGCGTTACTGCCTGAATTTGAGATCTACAGTCATGGTTATTTGAAATTTGCCGATGACCGTTGGCAGCAACTTTACAGTGCTCGCAAACAGCCCGTGATGGTTAAGGCTGAATACGGGCGGGGAACGTTGGTTATCAGTGCCGCCAGTTATTTTATTGCCAACGAGGTGATGCTGGGAACCCCGCCGGTTGAACTGTTCTCATGGCTGATTGGTAATCGGCGGCGGGTAATATTCAATGAACTGGTTCATGGGCATTCAAATCAGCATAATATTGCCTGGCTGGTCGGTAGATACCGGTTGCCGATTCTGCTGTTTAATTTATTATTGGCTATGGTACTTTTTGTCTGGCGGAGCTTCTTTTCCAGTGTTAATTTTCAGCAGAAACAGTATCAAAGTGGCACAGGGCAGTTTTCTGCCACTGCCGGTCTGGCAAAGTTACTTAGGAAGAATATTTCACCGGGAGAGTTGTTGCCGAATTGTTTGCAAGAGTGGCGTCGGCAGAGAATAATGACGATTGGCAGGCAGACGGATGCTGAACTGTTACAGGACAGTGATCCGAATGGTCGGCAGCTGAAGGCAGATTATAACAAAATAGTTGAAGCAATAAATAATACCTGAGCGAAAACGATATAATGTGACGTTGGAGTACAGACTTTAGTCTGCTTTTTTGAGCGTATATTTTGCAGACTAAAGTCTGCACTCCAGCAAAAAAGAGCATTGGTATGACGTTTTCGTTCAGGCACTAAAAAAAGGAAAAAACCATGATTAAAACTGGCGAGTTACAGGAGGTTATTACCGCGGTAAGAAGCGAGATCGGTAAAGTTATTATCGGACAGAAAAATGTTGTTGACCTGGCGATGGTGACGATTTTTTCGCGTTCACATGCTTTGATTGAAGGGGTGCCGGGTTTGGCAAAAACTCTGCTTATCAGAACTATAGCCCAGATTATTGACTGTGAAGATCGACGTATTCAGTTTACTCCTGATTTGATGCCGGCGGATATTACCGGCACCAGTGTTTATAATATGAAAGATAACTGTTTTAATCTGATGAAAGGACCGGTATTTACCGGATTGCTGCTGGCTGATGAGATCAACCGTGCCCCGGCCAAGACGCAGTCGGCACTGCTGCAGTGTATGCAGGAAAGAGTCGTGACCATTGATAACGAAACCCATATTCTGCCATACGAATTTACGGTGTTTGCCACTCAGAATCCGATTGAATATGCCGGCACCTATCCGTTGCCGGAGGCGCAGAAAGACCGTTTTCTCCTGAAAATCGATATGGGCTATCCTTCACTTGAGGAAGAAAAATTGTTGGCGCAACGCGTTATCAGCGGCGATACTCCTGAGAAGACGCTTGAAGCCGGTAAGCTGAATCATGTTATTACTCCGGCTAAACTGCCGGAAATTCATGCCGCGTTCAATCAGGTGATAATCAAGGATGAACTGGTTGAGTA
The DNA here is from genome assembly GCA_021647315.1 of Victivallaceae bacterium. GTDB lineage: Bacteria > Verrucomicrobiota > Lentisphaeria > Victivallales > Victivallaceae > JAKIUY01. Next base: position 36,683 of record JAKIUY010000030.1, on the reverse strand, counting down.
TATAATTAAAATTGTTCGCGCCACCCGTGAACACAATGCGATTCTGGTCGGTGCCGGTCCACGTGCGACGCAGGCGCTGATCATGAGCAGTAGAGTTTTTGCTGCTCTGGAAGAGCGTGATTTTGTTATTCCAGACGACATCAAGGCACTGGCACTTTCGGTACTCGGGCACCGGATTATTTTACGGCCTGAATATGAGCTTGAAGGGCTTACCGTAGGTGAAGTAATTAATCAGATATTGACGGATACCACAGTCCCACGATGATAATTCCACGTAATATAATTGGCTGGTCACTTTTACTGTTACCGTTTTCTGCCATCGCTTTGATGGGAGATTCTTTTATGCAGGTCTGGCTGTTGATGCTGGCCGTGCTGGTGTTGGTCGCGCTGTTCGATGCCGTTTCATTATTGCGTCATGCTACAGGAATTGCAGTTAAAGCACCGGAAAGCTCGGGGCTTTATCTGAAGCGTTCAGGTAGTTTTGAATTGACTTTTTTCAATCCTGACCATCAATCCAGATTAATCAGCAATTTAAGGTTGATGCTGCCGCCGGAAATAAGTTATGAAATGCATGCTGAAGATATTCTGCTACCGGCATCTGAACAATCGGTAATTGATGTGGAGTGTCTGCCGCACCGTCGCGGTTCATATCAGGTTGGAGAATGTATCTTTGAGGTTAAATCTCCGCTCGGCGGTTGGAGTATGCGGGTGCGCAAGCAGCTTGATGCTGAGTTGCGGGTTTATCCTGATCTGCCCGGTGAACGCAAAAAACTTGCGGCGTTGTTTTTAAACAGTGGCCTGTCGGGAATGCATATCAACCGTCTGCTGGGGCAGGGGCGGGAGTTTGAAAAATTGCGGGAATATCTGCCAGGCGACGGTTTTGACATCATTTCCTGGAAGGCGACTGCCAAGCGCGGGCGGCCGATCAGCAAGGTTTATCAGATGGAAGATACTCAGGAGGTTTATGCGATTTTCGATACCTCGCGCTTCAGCCGGGTGACAAAAAATGACACGACTAATCTGGATCACTATCTTGCATCCAGCTTTACGTTGTCACAGATTGCGGAACGGCAGAAAGATTCATTCGGCCTGATCGGCTTTGACTCACAGATTCGCAGTTTTATCCGGGCCGGTAACGGGCAGGCGCACCATCTGGCATGCCGTGATGAGATTTTTTCATTAATGCCCCAGGATAATTCTCCGGACTTCAATAACCTGTTCACTTTTATTCGGATGAAACTGCGGCGGCGGGCGATGTTGATATTTCTTACCGATCTCAGTGATCCGGCACTGGCTGAAGAGTTTATTCATGGCGTTGAACTGTTGGCCAATCGCCATCTCTGTTTTATTAATATGCTGAACAATGACGAAATTATTCCGCTATTCAAGAATCCGGTTGAAACCGGCAAGGAGGTTTATAACCGCTTGGCTGGACATTTGAAGTGGAGTGACCTCCAGGAGACCAGACTTGAGCTGGCCAGACATGGTATCAGTCTGTCATTGACTGATCGCAGTGGATTAAGTTTGCAGATGGTGTCAGAATATCTTGAGGCTAAACGGAGGCAGATGATATGATTTTAAATGTTGAAAAATTTGCCGAACGTGAGCAGGTTTACTGGAATGAACTGGAGGTTATGCTTGGTAATCTGGAACGCCGTTCCGCCCCGCTTTCTGTTGTCCAGCTTAAACGGCTTTATTATCTTTATGACCGGGTCTCCGGTGGACTGGTAAAACTGTCCACTTTTTCAGGTGAAGAGAAGTTGCGGGGCTATCTTGAATCGCTGGTTTCCCGATCATACTGTTACATTCACACCGAAAAGCGGCGGTTCAGTTTTCGCAGCTTAAAATATGCTGAATTGACCAGAGCACTTCCTGTAGTTTTTCGGCGTAATATTGTGGCATTTTATATCTCTTTTGCCGTCGCGACGGGCGGAGCTATTTTCGGCGGACTGGCAATCGCCTTGGATACGCAGGCCAAGGCTGCGATTATTCCGGCCCAATTCAGTCATCTTAATCAATCGCCGACTAAACGGGTTGAGGCAGAGGAAAAGGCCGAGAACAGTGGTAGAATAAGCAACCGGCATTCAACTTTTGCCGCGCAGCTGATGGCCAATAATATCAAGGTCTCAATTGGGTGCCTGGCACTTGGGATCACCTTCGGTATCGGGTCGATGTTAATGATTTTTTATAACGGTCTGCTGCTGGGGGCGATCTGCACTGAATATTGCCTGGCCGGACAGACTGTCTTCATGTTGGGTTGGTTGATGCCGCATGGGGTAATTGAGATTCCCGCCTTTATTTTAGCGGGCCAGGCCGGGGTTATTCTCGGCAACTGCCTATTAAAGCCTGCCGGCAGTCGTAAAAATGCTTTACAGGAAAAAACTTATGACCTGGCAGTATTGATCTGTGGCATCGCGGTACTGCTGGTCTGGGCAGGGATAGTCGAATCTTTCATGTCCCAATACCATGAACCAATCATTCCATACTGGGTTAAAATAGCCTCTGGCGCAGTAGAATTTATCGGCCTCTGCTGGTTTATGTTTTTCTACGGCAGACGTTCGCCGAAGACCAAAGTAACATAGGCGTCCTGCCTGTCTATTTTGATCAGACGAAATACCCAAACAAAACCGTAACTTTAAAAATTAACAAAATATTTGTAAAAAACAGAACGTTGAGCCGCAAATTTATAAATTAGTGCATTAGTGGCTAAAATACCTTTTCGATATAGTTTATATAAAAAATGAGATAGCATTATGAATAATGAAAATGATATTGAATATTATCCGTCGGCATTGACTATTGCCGGTAGTGATAGCAGTGGTGGTGCTGGAATTCAGGCCGATCTGAGAACTTTTGCCGCTTTCGGGGTTTATGGCTGTTCAGCGATAACCGCAGTAACGGCTCAAAATCCATTAACGGTTACCAGAGTCGATGCCCTGCCGGGTGAGTCTGTCGCCGCGCAAATTCAGGCAGTGGCTGATGCGGTTGAAATCAGGGCAGCTAAAACTGGGATGCTCTGTAATACTGAAATTATCAATGCCGTCGCGAAAAATCTGGAGGGAATTAATTTTCCGTTGATTATCGATCCGGTAATGGTGGCTACCAGCGGTGCAGAACTGCTGGCAGCTGATGCCATTGACAGTTTAAAAAACAACCTGCTGCAACTCGCCACCTGGATCACCCCGAATATTCCTGAAGCTGAAATCCTGACCGGGATAAAAATAACAACTCAGGCCGATATGGCTGAAGCGGCAACGCTGTGTGCGTCCAAGTGGAACTGCAGTTGTATTGTTAAAGCCGGGCACCTGGAAGAGCAGCAAAACGGCATGGCAGCCGATATTGTCGCAACAAATGGTAATATCTATCTATTATCAGCACCATTGATTGAAGATTGCCATGCTACTCACGGTACCGGCTGTACTTTGAGTGCCGCCCTAACTGCCGCTCTGGCACTCGGATTTCATTGGAAGAAGGCATTAAAGATGGCAAAAAGCTTTGTTCTCGGCTCACTGGCGGAAGCTGTGCCACTAAGTTCAACCGTCGAAGCTATGTATCCACCGGGCGATTCATACCTGGAGAAAGTAACATTGAAAACGATTAATGATTAATGGAGGAATCGCATAATTATGGAAGAAATATTTTTTATAGGCTTTATCTTTTTGATTATTGCCGGACTAACATTACTCTTGAAAACAGTAATGAAAAAAGTTGGTAATAAAAATTTTCTTTTGATTATTATACCTGCCATAGTTATCAGCTGCCTATTTTTTTCTCCTTTAATTGCATTGTTTTTTCTTATGTATATATTTATTTATATCGCTATTGTTATGCTATTAAAGCATCCGTTTCCATTAATATTAGGACTTTTTTTATATTCGATTATTTCCATGGGATTTTTGATGCCTTTTCTATGCTATTCTCCTTCAAGTAAACGCTGTGCCTCAAATATTGAATACAAGCTATGGAACGCTCTTGAGTTTTACGCCCAGGATAATGATGGGCACTTTCCCAATAAAGATGGGAAGGATGGTTTAGATATGTTACGAGCAGGTAAATATGGTCTTGAAGATAGATTATGCTACTGCCATGGCAATGGGAAAGTTCTATATATCTATCATGGCGGATTGACAACTTCATCGCCTGCCGATAAAATATTAATTGACGAGCCGGCAAGCAATCATGATGGCGTTAAAAATGTTCTCTACTGTGACGGTAAGATAAAATTAGAAAAGGATCCTAATTATTATGCGTTCAAGAGTTCAAGCCTAATAAAAAGCCTGCTAAGATTAGTTGGCTGGCGTTAATATTAACGTCCTATAGTCCACAGTTTTCAGTCTACGGTCATCGACAACAAAACAGTAGACTGTAGGTTGGAATAAAATATACGTATATTCATACAATTCTAGATATGCATTTATGGTTGATATCCCAATAGAATCCATTGTCCAATAACGAGACGCTACAACATAGTTCGTATAATCTGTTTAGTGAAATAATTAGAATCATTGTTGAAGTAGTTTACGGCAACTGATATAGTACGTTCACGCTAAAAAATATATATGTATCTTGGCAAAACATGGGGAAAGCTTAAACACAGCTAAAATATGTTAAATTGGATAAGAATTAGAAATCTGGCCTTAATTGAGGCAACTGATGTTGAGTTCGGCGCAGGCTTTAATGTGATAACCGGCGAAACCGGTGCTGGCAAATCGGTATTATTGAGCACTGTCGCTTTGTTGCTCGGTGCCCGTGCTGATAAAGGGCTGATCCGTTCCGGCACCACACGCTGTGAAATTGCTGCTGAAATCAAGCTCCGCACTACTGAAGAGATTGCCGGTGCCCTTGACAATGCTTCAATTATATTTGATCCTGAAGAAAAACTTATTCAGCTCCGTCGGGTAATAACCAAGAGCCAGACCCGCAATTTTATCAATGATACGCCGGTAACCTTGAATACATTGAAGACTATCGGCAGTTTTTTAGTCGATATTCACGGAGCAAACGAACATCAATCACTACTCAGCCGTTCACGTCAACTATTGATTCTGGATCGTTACGCTGAAATTGGTCCATTATTAAAAAAATGTGTGGGATTTTATGCAGAACTCAGAGACTTAACCCAAACCCGGGATGATGTCCTTGGGAAATTACCCTCACCGGTGGAGGTCGAACATCTGCGAATGATCGTTGATGAAATTTCTAAAGTCGCACCTGAAATCGGTGAAGATGACAGTTTGAACAGACGTCATACTCTGGCGGCTAATGCCAGAACTATTATTGAAATCACCACCCAGTCGGCAGCAATGCTGAATGATTCAGAAAGTGCGGTGGCTGAACAGCTCAGCGCGGTTTATCGCAAACTTCAGGAGTTGCCGGAACCACCGGAAGAGCTACTGGAACGTTGTGCCAGACTCAATGAGGATGTGGCCGAACTTGCCAGTGATCTTGACAGTTACGGTTCGAATATCGAGCTCAATGATGCCGATTTTATGGAACTTGAAGAACGGATGAGTGCTGTCCAGCGGCTGAAACGTCGTTACGGTCCGGGCATTGGTAATGTCTTAGAAGCATTGGCAGATGCTGAACAGAGAATTGATGCCTTTAATAATGCTGAAAAATTGCGGGAGCAGTTTGACCATGATGAACGTTGCCTGCATGAAAAGTTGTTAAAACAGGCGCGTAAGTTATCAAAAGAGCGCCAGTTAGCTGCCAAACAACTGAGCCAAGCTGCCATTGAAAGATTAAATAAACTGGGTTTTCCGCAATGTGGCTTTGAAATTGCATTCAGTGAAATAGAGCCGGGCCTGCGTGGCATGGATCAGATCGAAATTATGTTTTCCGCTAACCGTGGCGAAGCTCTGCAACCCCTGCGCAATGTTGCCAGTAGCGGCGAAATCTCCCGGGTAATGTTGGCTCTTAAAACGGTTATTGCCGATGCCGATGCCGTGCCGGTACTGATTTTTGATGAAATAGATGTTAATATCGGCGGCAAAACCGCGGTTGTGGTCGGTGATGAACTGAAGAAGCTTGCAACCGCTCATCAGGTATTGGCAATTTCACACCTGCCGCAGGTTGCCGCCAAAGCCGACTGCCATTTTATGGTTGACAAAAAAGTGGTTGATGAACGTACCTTCTCGCATATTAAGTTACTGAATAATCAAGAACGACAAGCTGAGTTAGCCCGAATGCTCGGCGGCAGCGTTGCCGCTGGACAGCATGCGGCAGAGTTGTTGCAGAATGATTAACAGCAGAATGATTTTTTAAGGAGTTTGGGTTACAGCAATTATCTTTATTGTAGTGGAGCCGTTAGAGGAATCAATGATCCCAATTACCATGACCCTGACAAAGATCCAGTTATCAAACGTCTGCTCAGGTTATTCTGGTGGCGTTAAGCGTTTAGTGTCTATCGGTGCAAACAAACTTTAAATGAAACTACATAAGAAAGAATTCTACTATTACTTGCGATTATTGCAGAGAGAGGTATCGTTATTATTTTAATCAGGTAGAACCTGAAAGCAGATGCGCTTCAAACTCTGCTCCTACGGTTGCTACGGTTGCGAGTGGAGCGGAAAATATGCTTAATGTCGGCGAGCCGAGCTACAAACAAGCTATGCGAAAAATAGCAAAATAAATTTAATAGGATTTGATTGTTATGGAATTTACCTTTATTATGACATTAATTGTAACGCTTATTGCTATCTCATTATTGGGTAGCTTATTTGCAGGTGCTCTGTTTTATTTGTTGAAAATCCTACAGAAAAAAATTGGCAATAAACTGTTTATTGTTCTAACTTCGGCAATGATGCTTGGTATTTGTAGCTTGCTTGTACCAGTGGAAGCCCTGTTTTTATTAATATTTTTTATTGCTCTTGCAGCGGTTTATTATTTAACTAGACAACAGGATATAATCATTATATTAGTTTGGCTGACGGTATATTTTATCATTGCGCAGCTGACTCTGACAGCAGTATCAATAATTAACGACTCTTGCGGTGAATCAAGTCAAATGGTTAAATGTGCTTCCAATCTGAAGCGGCTTGGCGTAGCTCTTTTTATGTATTCTGAGGATAACAACGGTCATTTCCCCGATAAAGATGGCGATGCCGGGCTTGATATGCTGCGGCAACAGAATTATTTAACAGACTATAACGTTTATCTCTGCCCGTCAACGAGTGACTCGACTCCGGCCTCCGGACCGGTAAAATCATCATACATCTATCATGGAGGACTGACTTTCAACCCAACTGAAAAAAATATTTTAATGGAAGACAAGCCAGGGAATCATAATGGATATCGCAACCGTCTCTATTGTAATGCTACAGTCAATGGATATAGTGATCCCAATTACCGTGATCCCGTTAAAGAACCGATTATTAAACGTTTGATTAATTGGCTGCGAGAAGACTAAGGAACCATAAATAAATACCCTTTACGGCACTCCTTAAGCTGATAAATATGTCAAAGTTCAGTCGCGAGATTTAAGCTCAGCCGGACAGTAGATTGCGGAAATGGCAAATGAGACCTTTATTCGCGACCAGGAGGTCGGCTCCCACCTTAAAAATGTGAAACCCACCTCTATATTGGAAAGATTTGGTCTCACGGCTGATTCTTACGGATCAGGAACTCTGAAGTTATCACCTGGTTTGTTTTCAAAAACGCCAACATTAGATATATTATGTTTGTAAAGCATAATGTTTAGCAGACATAATAATGATTTTTTTTAAAATCATTTATGTTTTATGGTGTAAGAACAGCACTGAAGCTTGGATTCCCGATTGTACATTGGACTGTTGGAGTTCAATGCTTTAGCCTGTACTCCAACAAAAGCGTATTGTTTGCGAAACAGGTAGCTTGCGATCTCCGAGCGCAAATAGCAAATACCCGCAGCCATATTTCGTTACATGCGTTCGGAGAACGCATACTATTAGTCATGTAGCATAAATGTTTTATAAAATAGCGGAGGAATAAAATGCAGAAAATTATTGAAGTTGTTACGGATGCTAAAGAAAAACTGTACGATATTACCCCGTTAGTCACTGCGGTCGTTCAGGCGGCGGCGGTTGAATCCGGGGTGGTGTCGATTTATGTGCGTGGCGCGACCGCGGCGATTATGATTCAGGAAAACTGGGATGACAGCGTTCAGCTGGATGTTGTCAGTCTGCTGAAAAAACTAATTCCGCACGGTGTCTGGCAGCATGACGCTCAGGATAATAACGGTGATGCTCATTTGAAGGCAGGGATTGTAGGGCCGAGCGAAACAGTGCCGATAATGGGTGGTAAAATGGGGCTTTCGACTTGGCAGAATATTTTTCTCTGTGAATTTGACGGGCCACGTCAGGTGCGCGAAGTGGTTGTTACTGTTATCAGTGACTAGCCGGGTAGCACCCGGGGGCAGGTTACCGCTTCGCGGGATGCCAACTCAAAATTTTACAGTTAAATTATGTCGAAAGTTTTATACATATTAGGTGCGAAGCGCCTAATGTAAAAAATATGCCGAGCTGGGGCTCAGCGTTCCCAGAAAAAAACCGGTCGCTGAGATAGCATTTTTCTGGATATATTTTGACTGTTTTCAGCAGGTCATATCTGTACTTTTTTGCAAAGGTCTGTTTTTAATAATCCGCAATCCCAAATCATCAATCAAAAATTATCTAAATCACTGGAAAAAACGGTCTGACGATGTACATTATTCAAGTTATATTATAAACAAAAATAAAGCAGTGAAATTTAACATAATTAACCTGGAGAACCCGGCCTATGTCAGAACACGAAGAACTGTCCAATGTCGCACCGGAAACTGTGGCAGATAGCCCACCCGCAAAAAACAACGGCGAATACAGTGCTGATCAAATAACGGTACTTGAAGGCCTGGAAGCGGTCAGAATGCGTCCGAGTATGTATATCGGTGATACCGGTCAGCGTGGCCTACATCATCTGGTCTATGAGACTGTCGATAACAGTATTGATGAAGCACTGGCCGGTCACGCCAGCGAAGTCAAAGTGACCATTCGTACTGATAACAGTATTATGGTTGAAGATGACGGTCGTGGAATTCCAGTTGATATGCATGAGGGCGAAGGCAAACCGGCAGTTGAGGTTGTAATGACTGTACTGCATGCCGGTGGTAAATTTGACCATGATGCCTATAAGGTTTCCGGCGGATTGCATGGGGTTGGTGTATCATGTGTGAATGCCTTGAGTGAGTGGCTGAAAGTTGAAGTTCAGCGTGACGGTTTCACCTATAATATCGGTTTTGAGCGTGGTGACACTGTCAGTCCATTGGTTCAGACTCATCCGACCGACAAGCATGGGACCAAAGTAACCTTTAAACCGGACGGAGATATTTTCTCCGTTAAAGTCTTCACCTGGGATATTCTAGCCAATCGTCTGCGCGAGCTGGCATTCCTTAATCGCGGTATTACGATTACTCTGATGGATGAACGAGAACAGGAAGACGGCAGTTCAGAACGCAAAGAAAAATTCTATTACGAAGGTGGAATCTGTGAGTTTGTCAAGTATTTGAATGTTAATAAACAGTTGCTGTTTCCTGAACCAATCTATTTCAGCGGCGTTAAAAACGGGATTGATGTTGAACTCGCCATGCAGTACAACGACAGTTTCAGCGAAACAATTTTCAGTTACGCCAATAACATCAATACAATTGAGGGGGGAACCCATCTGTCAGGTTTACAAGGTGCATTGACCCGTTCAATTAATGCCTATGCCAAAGCAAATAATTTATTGAAAAATGAAAAAGCGATGACCGGGAATGATGCCCGTGAAGGTCTCGCGGCGGTTATCAGTGTTAAAATCCCGGAACCACAGTTTGAAGGGCAAACTAAAACCAAATTGGGTAATGGCGATGTGCGCGGGATTGTTGAATCCATCGTCAATGAAGGACTCGGAACATTTTTCGAAGAGAATCCATCGGTTGCGAAAGATATCATCAATAAGGCGCTGACAGCGGCCAGGGCGCGTGAAGCAGCCCGTAAAGCGCGTGAACTTGTTCAGCGCAAAGGTGCGCTGGACGGCTTTTCTCTGCCTGGTAAACTGGCAGACTGCTCAAGCCGCAACCCTGAAGAGTGTGAACTTTATATCGTGGAAGGGGACTCGGCGGGTGGTTCTGCAAAACAGGGCCGTGACAGTAAATTTCAGGCGATTCTGCCGATTCGCGGTAAACTGCTTAACGTTGAAAAAGCTCGTCTGGATAAAGTATTGCAGAATAAAGAGATTCAGTCACTGGTTTCCGCGATTGGCTGTGGCATTGGTGATGAGGACTTCAACGTTGAAAAAAGCCGTTACCATCGTGTCGTAATCATGACAGATGCGGACGTTGATGGTTCACATATCAGAACATTGTTGCTGACCTTCTTCTATCGTCAGATGAAACCGTTGATTGATGCCGGATACATTTATATTGCCAATCCGCCGTTGTTCAAAATCAGACGGCGCAAAAAAGAGCGTTATATTGACAGTGAAGACCAGTTGGACAATTACCTGCTTGAACTGGGCTGTGATGATTTGATGGTAAATAAAACCGGTGGCGATGAGATTGTTTTTGAAAAGGTCAAAGTGCTGATAGACATTTTCTCCAAAGTTCAACAGATTGCTGCTGGAATTCAGCGGCATGGGATTGATGCTCATGAATATTTTGCCAACGGCAGCGATGCGGATAAATTCCCGCAGGCTAAGATCAATCTTCGTGAAAAGGATGGTTCAGTTACCAGTAAGTTTGTTTACAGTGATCAGGAAGAGGCAGAATATATTAAAGTAATTGAAGCACAGATGCTGCAGGATTTGGCGGAAGTTGAGTATCCTGAAGATGTGGATGTCGAAGTCGCGAAAGCCGAAGCAATCGCTGATAGAATTAACTCAATGGTCGAAATTATTTCGGTCTTCGAGTCGAAAGCCTGCGAGGATATTGCCGATGAACTGAAGGCTCAGGGCTATAGTGTGGCCAACCTGTTTGATGGTGGCGAAGCACTGTTTGACGTCGTTACCGGCGGTGAAAGCATACCGGCTAATTCGATTAATGATCTGGTTGAAGTGATTAAGAAAAATGGTCGTCAGGGGCTCTATATTCAACGTTATAAAGGTCTGGGTGAAATGAATCCGGAACAACTCTGGGAGACAACGATGGATCCTGAACTCAGAAAAATGATCAAGGTTACCATGGAGGACGCCGTTGGGGCGGAACGGATGTTTACTTTACTGATGGGCGATGTCGTTGAACCACGGCGTGATTATATTGAAAAATATGCCGCCAGCGTGAAAGATCTGGATATTTAATCCACAGAGCAGCAAAGTCGCAACCAAAATCTTGACAGAATAATTAATCAGCCGTCGTTCTTCGAGCTATGGCGTGACCAGCAGCAGAATAATTTTTAATATTTTAAGCTAACCAAGGAAATTGTATTTTTGACGGGATGAACAGGATAAAACAGGATAAAGTAAAAAAATCTTGTCAATCTTGTCAATCTTGTTGATCATGTCTAAAAAAGTTCCGGCAAAGCCGGTTATGTTCAAACAAATGGGGAATGAAAAATGGCAAACGAAAAGACAAAAGAACAGAAAGACAGCGCAAGAGACAAAAATCTTGAAATAGCAATAAGTCAGATCGAAAAAGAGTTTGGTAAAGGTTCAATCATGCGGCTTGGAGACGATAGCGCCAAGGTTGACATCGCAACAATCAGTACCGGTGCGCTGTCATTGGATATCGCCCTTGGTGTTGGTGGCGTACCACGTGGCAGGATTGTTGAAATTTACGGACCGGAATCTTCCGGTAAAACTACGATGTGCCTGCATATTATTGCTAACGCCCAGAAAGCGGGCGGGGTTGCGGCTATTATTGATGTAGAAAATGCGATTGACCCGATCTACTGCGAAAAAATCGGCGTGAATGTTGAAGATTTACTGATTTCTCAGCCGGATTGCGGTGAAGATGCATTGAATATAACTGAAGCATTGATTCGCAGCAATTCAGTCGATGTCCTGGTTATTGACTCAGTCGCCGCGCTTGTACCGCGTGCTGAGCTTGAAGGCAATATGGGCGATTCACACATGGGTCTTCAGGCTCGTTTGATGTCGCAGGCGATGAGAAAGATTACTGGTGCTGCCAATCGTAGCCGGACATGTGTTATTTTTACCAATCAGATTCGCGAAAAGATTGGGGTGATGTTTGGTAATCCTGAAACAACTTCAGGCGGTAATGCGCTGAAATTTTATGCCAGCATGAGAATGGACATCAGAAAAATTGGCTTGATCAAAAATCCGGCCGGCGAGATTGTCGGGAATAAAACCCGGGTAAAAGTGATTAAAAATAAACTTGCGGCACCGTTTAAAATGGCGGAATTTGATATTATTTATTCAGAAGGTGTTTCACGGGCCGGTTCAATCCTTGACGTTGCATGTGATTTTGGTCTGCTTGAAAAACGTGGGTCATGGTTCTCATATAACGGTGAACAGTTAGCTCAAGGACGCGAACAGACCAAAGCCTTGATTAAAGATGATCTTAAATTACAGAAAAAACTGCTGATTGGTATTCAGGAAAAGCGTACGGGAAAGAAAACTACGGAAGATTCTGAGAAAACAGAACCTGCCGCCAGCTGAGGAATTTTGTTTTGCGAAATTTATTCTATATAATCATTGCCGCATGGCTCGGTGTTGCGGTGTTCACGGTCAATGCTGCGCCGGCGGTACTGGTGAACCGTTCGCGTCAGCTGGGCGTGATGGCATTTAAAAAAGCCGACTATCGGCAGGCTGTGGATTTTTTTCAGCAATACATGAATGAAGTCGGCGATGACAACCGGAAATTAGCCGATGCCTATGAATGTCTGATTGCCACATATATTAGAAATGGTGATATAAAAATCGCGGGAGAAACACTTGATAATTTCGAGCAGCGCCTCGCAGGTATATCATTATTGCGTAAAAAACTGTTCCGGGCCGATATCCTGTTGCTCGAAAAAAAATACAGGCAGGCAGCTGATTTATATGAGGCGGTACTGGCTACTTCTATCGTTGAGGGTGAACTCTATTTTCAACTGCTTTCCGGTTTGGCATTTTCCCAGGGTAAACAGGAAAAGTGGTCCCGGGCGGCGGAAACGTACGCTATCCTTGAAAATGCGGGTAAAGATTCAGGCTGGCAGCTGGAGAGTCGTCAACTGGGGATTGAAGCATTGATTATGGATGGACAGCTTGCTGCGGGTGAAGCTCTGTTGAAAAAAGTTGAAGCTCAAAACAGCAGTATGGCTACGGTGAGATTAAAACTGTTATTGCTCATAAAACAGAAAAAATATGCTGAATTTATTCGGGTTTATCGTACCGTAGTCAAAAAGATCAAACTTCAGCAAAATGCCTCGATGTATGACCTTAATAACAGGGCGGCAAAATATTTCCTTATTGCCAATGATATTGCTGGAGCGACCATGTTACTTAATGATGCCTGGCATTTTGCACCGACTGGTTTCGACCGGAAAAAAACCATGCGGATATTGATCAATACCTATGTCAGGGGCGATCAAAAAGCAAAAGCGGTGAAGGTTGCAGAAAAATATATTGAGTTTTATAAAGATGCGGCAGATGTTGTCGAGGTTCGTTTTCAACTGGCCAGGCTCTTACATGAAATGAACAAAAGTGACGATGCTGAAATGGTTTATCAAAATCTGATGAGTGATAAAGCAGTCCCGTTGAAATCGAGACTTGCTGCCGCCAGGGAGCTCGCAGTATTGTTTAGCAGTGATAAACGTTATGATTTGGCCGAACAGGCTTTGGATTTTATTTATCAGCATGGAACCGGTGATACTGACAGGTATGAAGGACGTTTTATGACCGGGAAGCTCTATATGCTTCAGGGAAAATATAGCGAAGCAACCATCCTGTTCAAAGATATCGCAAAACAAAGCCCTGTATGGCGTGACAGGGCAATATTTCAGCAGATTGAATGCCTTAGTGTGACCAAACATTATCAAGAGGCATTGAAGTTGGCTGAGAGTGCTTTGACTGATAGTAAGGATTCTGCTACACTCAAGCATATCGCCTATAATCGGGCATTTATTTTGGAACGGCTTGGACGGCTTAAAGATGCCAGAAACAGTTATCTTGATTTTGTCAGGAAATATCCGGGTAGTGAGAATGCGCCGACTGCGCTGTTTGCTGCTGCAGAAATAGCTTACAATGGTCGTAATTTTGCCATGGCGGCTGAACTTTTTGCTGATTTTGTCCGTAAATACCGTGATAATCCGCAAGCCCCGAGTGCGATATACAAACGTCTTTACGCCAACTATTTCGGGGGAATTGACGAAGCGGCATTGAAAGATGCTGATTTGCTGTTGAAGAATTATCCGAAATCAAAATATACTATTGCGGCACTGTTCTGGAAAGTTGACTGGCTGCGTGAGCACCGTAAATTTTCCGAAGCAGTAACGCTGTTGAAGCTTCTTCAGGAAAAATATAAGCAGGATGGACAGACCAGTGCGCAGGTGCTTTATGAATTGGCCACGATTAACGGAGTAACCGGCAAACTTGACCAGGCCATTGAACAGCTGAAAATAATTTTCAATAAATATACCGACTCGTCGGTGGTTTCGGAAGCATATCTGCTGGCTGGAGATACGCTTTCACGCAGTGGAAAATATGCTGAGGCGATAGAGTATTATTCCCGTGGTGCGCGATTACGGCCCGATTCAACGTTGGAAATAAGCTGTCGCGGTCGCCTTGGTGACTGTAATTTTGTCTTGTTCAATAAAACCGCTGACGAAAAATATCTTGATAATGCGATTGCTGAATATAATGCGTTGCTGAAGCTTAAATCTCTTACCCCGGCGATGCGCGGCCAGACAATTTTTAAGCTGGGTCGCTCATACGAGTTGCAGGACAATAATGATCAGGCACTGAAATGTTATAAGGAAGTTATTCTGGGCTACCAGCTTGACCTGAAGAACGCGCCTGAATTGGGTCCGATCTGGGCAGTGAAATCGGCCTACGCAGCTATTGTTATTTACTTGAAGGAGGGCACGCCGGAAGCGGCGAGCAAGGCGATTGATATTTATAAGACACTGCAGGAGATGAATATTAAGACTGGGGAAGACTTTTCCCGGCTGATTGTTGAAATAGAGAATAAATATAAATTATAAAAAAGGTATAGAACAATGCTATTCTTGAAATTAATGAAAGACGGTGGTCCGGTAATGTGGATTATTCTGATCTGCAGTATTATCGCAATGTTTGTATTTCTAGTGAAATGGTTTCAGTTCCATCGTGAACAGATTAATGTCAGTGAGTTGATTATGGGACTGAAGAATGTACTACGGCGAAATGGCTTTATTGAAGCCATCAGCCTCTGTGACAATACGCCGGGACCGGTGGCACGGGTGTTGGGCGCGACAATTGTTGCCTACCAGAGCGAAAGTGATATTGAAGAAGCCATCTATAATGCTAAACTGACAGAAATGCCCCGGCTGGAGAGTAATATGAATATACTCGGTACGGTCGGTTATATTACACCGTTATTGGGGTTGTTGGGTACTGTTATCGGCATGATGAGAGCGTTTACCACCATTTCCCAAAGTGCTTACCTGTCAGCGAGCCTTTACGGTGACATTAGTATGGCATTGGTCACAACTGCCGGTGGGCTTTGCGTCGCTATTCCATGTTATATCGCTTATAATTATCTCAGTTCAAGAATTGATTCCATGACGCTGGAAATAGATAAGGCATCAATGGAACTTCAACTGTTTTTCAAAGAGCATGATTCAAAATCAACGGATGGTAATAATGAAAAAAAGAGCACCGATTAAATCCGGACGCAAGCACTATTTTATGGGCTGGCCGGACTTGACACCAATGGTCGATGTCCTGTTTCTGTTGCTGATATTTTTTATGATCAGCAACTCATTTGTCCAGGTTTCAGGTATCAAGGTCGATCTGCCACAAGTTGGGGCGACTAGTAATCTTGGCGTGGAGAAATTTATCCTTACTGTTGTAAAAATGGGTGATAAATGGGAAATAAATTTCAATGACCAGGTGATTGGTAATTGGGATAAACTGAAGGAAAAACTAGCGGATGTCAGGAGCCGTTCAACTACCGGAACCGTTATTGTCCGAGCTGATAGAGATGTTCCGTTCGGCGTCATTTCACGAATTATGGTACTGGCGGAACAGTCTGAATTATCAATTTTTGTCGCAACATTGCCGACTGAGCAGAAAAGTGATGCCACTTTTAACCCCGAAGCACGATGAAAAAATATTCATGTCATGATAAACACTATAAAGTGATTTTATTCCAGGCAGCAGTAATTACACTGCTGTTTCACATGGCGATGCTCTATTCTTTTGTTTACAAGCCACCCCAAAACACTACGGTTAAAAATCATGGTAAACAGATTGTTATGTTCAACCTGAACAGTCAGAACAGTGCACAGAGCCGGGGCATTGCTAAATGGTTGGAATACCACAGTCCGAGTTTGATTGCCCGGCCTGACGCTGTCAATGGTTACGGTGCCGCATCCATCCGTCCGAAAATGCGTGCTCCGGTCAACGGTCTGCAAGTTAAGCCACAGCCGGCGCCAGTGATGCCGGTTTCCCAGAAATTTGAGTTTCTGTCAGGTGGCAATAAACTGAAGGTGGATAAAAGTTCACGATTGGTAGGTTATGAAACCCTTGCCGTGCGCTCTCTGCCTGCCACAGTTTCACCGTCGGCAACCAAAATATCCTATCCTTTATTGAAATTGTCAACGGGTAAATATATTGCCGGAATATTGACAGCTGAAGACCTTAAACCGTATAAACTGACACTAGAAACTCCGGTTGGAGTTACGCAATTGCAGATTGCTTTGCCTGCCGCTGATATGATGCCGAGAATCAAAATCAAAAATTCTTGTGGAATTGCAGAACTTGACCATATGGCGGTACGGAAACTGTTGCTTAACCGAGAAACTTTGAATTTGGCGGTGCAGTCAACCGGTGGCAGATTGCTTGCCAATATTATCTGGCGTGAGGTGAAGCGATGATTGGTATTGATTACGGTAATGGGTTTATCATTTATCTGCTGTTATGGCTGGTTACTATTGCCATTCTGTGGATCCGTGAACTGCTCAGAACTAAAAGTTACAATTGGGATTTGACCAAGAGTAAACTGTTCCACTGCGACCACTGTCATTATGCATTTACCAGTCAGGGCGGCAGTAATGTTATCCGCTGCCCACGTTGCAATAACATGTGCATCGTCCGCAAAAAACGCCGCATGTAGCCATGCTTTCTTCGAAATCACGGATATTGTTTTATACAAGGAAATTATTACGCTACGTTTTATCTGTCGCTACGCTCGTGTAGGTATTTTGACAGGATGAACAGGATAAAATAAAAAATCCTGTCAATCTTGTTAATCATGTCTGAAAAAGTCCAGGCGTTGTCGAGCGAAGGAAAGAACCCGGTTATGTTCTTACAGATACTATGCTTTAAAAGGAAAAATATGACAAAAGAAGATGTAGATAAAACCAAAGAAGTTTCTACTTTGCAACGTAAACCGTTATGGAAACGGATCTTCTGCCGCCGCAATCGTTTGATTGCATTGATTTCGGTTATTGTTATCCTGCTTGGCATTCAATTTATTCCCGGCGCAAAACCGGCGGCAAAATTTGTTGTTTTCAAGATCATTCCCGGCGCGGGCGCTTCAACTGTCCGGTTACACGGGACACCGACCGAGATGGGAACCCAGCATGGCCGAGCCCGCAGTTGGTCGATCGCACTTTTGATGAAAATCTATATCTACCGCATAATCTGTCGCGGTGATGATGAAAAATATCGGATTCGAACTGCTGCCGCCAAAAAACTGCTGGAAAAAATTGATCCACGTTGGATTACTGAAATCACCGCAACTGCGAAAGCGGCCGGTGTCAAGCCGGGAACCATGATGCTGGGCAATACATTTCTGGACCTCGGCTTCTATCTTGCCGCCTGTCGCCAGGTTATTGTCAAAACCGATAACGGGTTGTTGCACTCACATAATCTTGATTGGGACAACCTCGCTGGAGTGGGTAACTTTCTGGTAACAATTTTCCGCACCTCAGCCGCGCCGGGACGTTTTGCTACTGTTCACATGGGATTCCCTGGCATGATCGGCGCTTTAGATATTATCAATGAACATGGTGTTGCCTTGAGTTTTAATCAGGTTGGTGTCGCCAGAGGTGAATGTGAAATGCCGATTTTTATTAAAATGCGCGATATCGCTGAACGTTGTGATTCCTTTGAAGCCGCAAGACAGGAGCTGCTGAATATGCCGCCTGGCATGCCGTTCTGTATCGGACTCAGTGATGCCAAAAACGGCAAGGCAGCGGTATTTGAACGCGGTAACAGTAATGAAATAAACCAGCGCAATCCCCGTAATTCAATCCTCACTGCCGATAATAATTTATGGTATGGCGATAAAATGACTGGGCGGAGTGCTGTTGATGATGTTGCCCATAAAATCAACCCGACGAACGTCGAGGGCGTCAAAAAAGTACTGCGTGATGAAAAAGTTCTCCTCGCCTGCAATATTTACAGTGTAATTTTTGATTATAGCAACAATAAACTTTATTTAGCCGCCGGCAATGTACCCGCCGCCGAAGACACCTATCACGAATATCCATTATTTGAATGACTAATCATAAAAAAATCTTTATGCCGGGTGATATTCCCGCTAAGCCCGGGGTCTATATCTATCGGGATCTTTTTGGCAAGGTTATTTATGTCGGCAAGGCAACGAACCTGCGCAAACGGATGAGCCACTATTTTCAGCCGTCACGTGATAAACTTTCTGATCCCAAACTGCGTTCATTAATCAAATCAATCGCCGACTGGGAATATCAGCAGGTCAAAAATGAAGAAGAGGCTCTATTGCTTGAATCACGGCTGATTAAAGAGTATGCGCCACGTTATAATATCCTGATGCGCGATGATAAACGCTTCCAGATGATCAAAATAAACCTGCAGGAGCCATTTCCCCGTCTGAAACTGGCACGGGTGCGTAAAGATGACCAGTGCCGCTATTTCGGCCCTTTTCCCAAAGGTGGCGCGTTGAAACCTACCATGGAATTTCTCTCCGCCTGGTTCGGGCTCTGTTCATGTTTTCCCCGTATTCCCGACGAAACTCATCACAAACATTGTCTTAAACGAATCGTTAAAGATTGCTGTGAGCCATGTGTCGGTAAAGTTACCCGTGAAGAGTATATGGAACGGGTTGAACAGATGATGCGGATCCTTGACGGTTCAGTCAAAGAGCTGGTCGAAGAGCTCACGCAGAAGATGCAGGATAAAGCTGCAGGACAAAAATTTGAACTGGCGGCAAAATTGCGGGATATTATTACCAATATTGAAACTATTTTGGGGGTTAAAAAACGTTCATTCAGGTTTGCCAAAATCTCCTCGCCAGCCGGTCAAGATGCCGTTGATGATCTGCAACAGGCACTGGGCATGGCCTCTGCTCCACAAGTTATTGAAGGCTTTGATATCTCCAATATTAGCGGACAACTGGCGGTTGCCAGTATGGTACACTTCGAAAACGGTCGTCCAATGCCGAAAAAGTACCGGCGGTTTAAAATTCGCGATGTTCACCAGAGTGATGATTTTGCAATGATGCAGGAGGTGATTAGACGTCATTATGGCCGTAAACTGAAAGAAGGTCAATCTTTTCCCGATCTGATCATGGTTGACGGTGGCAAAGGCCAACTCAGTTCGGCAATTGAGACCTGGGTTAATCTGAAATGTCCCCCACGTCCATTGATTGGTTTGGCAAAAAAACGTGAAGAAATTTTCCTGCCCGGTGAAAGTGAACCGCTGGTGCTTGAACGCCACCGTCCGGCATTACGGTTATTGCAGGCATTGCGTGATGAAGCACACCGTTTTGCTATCGGCTACCATCGTCAACTGCGCAGTAGACGCATCACGGAATCGTTATTGGATGATATTCCCGGCATCGGACCTGAACGAAGAAAAAAGCTGCTCACTGAATTCGGCTCCGTTCGTGCATTGCGTAAAGCTTCACCACAAGAGATTGTCGAACGCATCCCAGGAATTGGGCTTAAAATGGCCGAAACAATCATCAATTCATTAATAAAAAAGGTAAGACCTCAGTCTAATTTTCAGTAGGACAGATGCTCCTGCGCTGTCATAAGCAACTAAAGACAGCCTGAAAGAACTGTCATACCGGGCAACTATGTACCCAAGCACAACGCGTCAAAAATAGAGTGATGTATTACTAAAAAAGTAATTTTTATCAAAATTATTTAATTTTACTATTGACTTATTTAAATAAATCATGTATACTTAAAACCATACCGGTACGTACCGGTATGGTTTTTTAGTTAAATGTTGTTCGGAAAGAGTACGCGAGTATAGCGTATTGTCGGAGTTCACAGAGCTTTAGCGTGTTTTTTAAAGCGTATTAATTGCACGCTAGTGCTGTGAAATCTAACAAAAAATACCTTTTCGTGTAAGTTCTAAATTAGACTTTATTCGAAAAAGTGGCTGATTTTTTTGTTTTTTTAGTTCCGGAACAGCCGGTTATGTTCACCTAACAGGAAATTGTATTTTCTCTAGTAGGTTAACTTCGTGGGTTTCAACAGGTGACATCCTGGCGACACCCGTAGAGGACGAAGTAAAAATTCTAATCCCCATGGAGGATTATTTGTCCATGCGCCTGGAAGTCGCAGGCTACTGGTTTAAGTTCACAAAATATTTTAATGAGTTTTCCTTATGGCAGTAAGTGTTGAAAATCGAGATTTTCTTTACCTTCAGGTACAGGATTGGTTACTTGGTCAGATACGGCTGGGTAAACTGAAACCGGGCAGTCGTCTGCCTGGTGAACGCAGTTTGGCGGAAATGCTGAAGATTAGTCGTTCAACTGCCAGACTGGCTTTGCAAAAACTTGAAAAATCAGGTACAATCGAACGTATTCCATCCAAAGGAGCGTTTATCTCTACCAAGTCTCAGCAACGCAAATTACGCTTGGCGTTCCTTTTCTCGGAAGCGGAAATTTCGCTTAAAGAGTTGGCATATTCAAACTGGGCATCTTCAAGTGAAATTCAACGTGGCGCATTGAGTGGGTGCGGGACTAATAATGCAACCTTGACCTTTCAGTATGTGGCAGATGATGTTTGGGCAGGTGATATTTTACAAAACTTGACTAAAGAATATGATGGTGCCTTATTCATCGGTGAACCCTTGCGCAAGTTGAGACAAGAGCTTCTTAATTTACAATTCCCCTGTTTTACACTATCTGGCGAAGAACATTGTACAATTAACTATGACCGTAATGCTATATGTTATGAGGTCGCAGAGTACTTGTATAACCGTGGTTGCCGTCAAGTTTATATGATTGCTGGCGACATAGGCAGTTCAACCTCTACAACAAAAATCAATGCGCTGCGACGTCTGTTTGAGTTACCTGACGACAATATCATTGAAGTCAGCCTGGATGAAGAGAATAGTTATAATATTCTGAAAAAGGCTTTACCGGCAGATGTCAATTTACTGCCGGATGCTTTTTTCTGCGGTACTCAGGTTGGTTCATTTGCCCTGTTACGACTTGCTCAGGAACGTGGCTGGCGGGTGCCTGAAGACTTTATGATTATGGGTTACGCCAACAATATGGCTATCCGACCGACGACTCCGACCTTAACCCATGTAAAAATACCCTATTTTGAAATTGGTCGTGCCGGGGCAGAACTATTTATCCAAAGTATCATCAAAGGCACGCCGTTGCCAGATAAAGAATTGATTTCCGCTGAACTGATTATTGGCAAAACAACCCAAAGGACCTATGGAGAATGTTAAATTAACCAAAGCACAACCATCAACCCTTAATATGGAGGCAGTACTGGTATAACGCAGATAAAACTCGTAAAATGAAAGCACAACTCGTAAAAGAAAGTTTGTTAACCCAAAACAAAGGAGAATTCATCATGAATTCACTGAAAAAACAACTGAAAGCTATTATTCGTAAATCGCTGATTATCAACAAGTTCACCCTCATCGAACTATTGGTTGTGATAGCTATTATTGCCATCCTCGCCGCGATGTTATTGCCGGCACTGAATCAGGCGCGGGAAAAGGCGCGCAGTATTTCATGTGCCAGTAATTCAAAACAGATCGCTACCGGTTTTATGTTTTATGTCAATGATTATAATGGTTATTTTGTCCCATGGTTTTGGAAAGATGCTTCAAATGTTAAAACAACCTGGGTAGAGCAATTACATGATGGATATATAAAGAACTGGGATATTTTTCAATGCCCGACCCATGTTATTGATAAACCGCTGAAAGATCAGTCTGCCGGGTACAAGGAAGGTTATCCGCATTACGGTTATAATTACGGACATGTCGGAGGTTCTATGCGTTATGGGACTCCTGATGGTAAATTTGCGACTCCGGTAAAAGCGTCTAATCTGAGAAAAGCCTCAAAAACTTTGGTAACAACTGATTCGCTAATTTGGAAAGAAACAATGAAAGTTGCAGGCGGTAGTTTTCGTGGTTATTATGTGCTGAGTGATGTCCCAAGGGCGTATGATTTTAGCCTGGGGCAGCCTTACCCTATTCATTCAGGAGGATTTAATGTAGTCTGGGGCGATGGTCATGTCAGTCGGGTAGTCACTAATTCCACTGATCCAAGAAAAGCTTATGAGGTCCAGATTCTAGGCAGCAATCTTGGTACAACCAGTAAATGGAATCGGCAGTAACTATACCCTGTTCGAAAAGGTCTTCGGTATCCCGCAACCTTCTTGAACATTTTTTTAGCCATAAAATAAAAAGACCTAGCCACGAATACACGAATGAAAAATAAAACTTTTAGCCGCGAATACGCTAAAGTTGTCATCCAGCCTGAATATCTGACCTAATAGGAAATTATTACGCTGTGCTTCATCTGTCACTGCGTTCGGGTAGGTATTTAGACAGGATAGACGGGATACAGGATAAACAGGATAAAGTAAAAAAATCTTATCAATCTTGCGCGTCTCGCCATAGCTCGAAGAGCGACGGCTGGTTAATCCTGTCTAAAAAGTTCCGGCGTTGTAGAGCGAAGCGACACCTGAAAGAACCCGGCTATGTTCATTGAATATGGAGCCGATTATGTGCGTGCTTCTAAGCAAAAAATCATATTCAATATATAATGGTGAACCAATAACAAAAAAAGGAATTACTTAATGAAATTTTTGATTTTAGGACTGTTAATGTGCTGTATCAGCAGCAGTTTTGCCGGTAAATGTGTTATTGCTGAAAACGGTAAAGCGGAAGTGGCGATTGTTATTCCGGTCAACGCACCGGAACCATTGACCTTCGCCGCCCATGAGATGCAGGCATATCTGCAAAAAATCACTGGTGCCAAATTTGCAATAACAACCAATCAGCCCACGGCTGGCAAAGCGATTTATCTAGGTGAAACTTTAGCAAAAAGTGTCGGCATTACGCTAAAAGGCGTCGCACGGGACGGTTATATTATCAAAGCGGTTGACGGCAACCTCTATATTGTCGGCAAAGATGACCGTGGTGCGCATACCGATATTCCGGGGAAATTAAAAGCCGTTGAAAAGGCCTCATTTTCAAAGTTAAAAATGTTAATGCCAGCTGGCAACTGGACATTCGAACGTGGCACTTTGTATGGTGTCTACCGCCTGCTGGAAAATTTTGGAGTCCGGTGGTTTATGCCAGGGCCAAAAGGTGAAGTTATACCAAGTAAAAAAAATCTGGCATTCAGCGGCGTAATCAAAGAACAACCATATTTCGAAACCCGCCGGATCAGTGGTTTTCTCATGCCGTATCAATATTATAAAAGTTCTCGAAACCGAAATCGTGATTTTTCAGAACTGAAAACTCTGGGCTTTACACCAGCTGCCAATATCCTCTGGATGTTTCGAGTGCGGGGTTCTTCAATTAAGATTCCACTCAATCACCATCCTTCCAGCACTGATTGGGTTGAACGTTTCGCCAAAACCAATCCTGAATATTTTGCCCTGCTGAAAAATGGCGAACGTGACATTAATCTGAAAAAGAAAAGTTACCGTTCGCACCTCTGTTACACCAATCCGGCGGTAGAACGTGAAACAATGAAAGAGATTACCGCCTACCGTGCAGGGAAAACTGCTGCATCACTTGGGATTACCAAACGCGCCGACCGTTATCCTTTTAACCGTGGCTGGGCTACTGGCGTTGTGCAGGGTAAAATATTTTCAGTTCTGCCGCATGACTCATTTAGAGCCTGCCACTGTCTGGAATGCAAAAAACTTGATGCTCCAGTTGGAACGCCATATTCAAGACTCTATTCAAAACGAGTCTGGACTTTTGTTGATCGCTTTGCTCGTCAGGTAAAAAAGGTGCTGCCCGACCAGAAAATAAGTTGTCTCGCCTACAGTTCATACAGCGAACCATATCCGGGCATGAAACCATTGCCAGATAACGTTATTGTCGGTTTTTGCGCGTCAGATCTGAAACGCCCCTATTTACTCTACCCAAAGGGTAAATTTAGTGAATTTGTTGCCTTGGTAGAAAAGTGGGATGCGATGAGCGAGGGACCACTGGCATTCTGGTTGCACATGCTCTATCGTTGGTCAAAACCGGCAAATGACGCCGTGCCGCTGCATATTCCTAAAATGTATAAAAAGGTTGTCGATGTCATGGCAAAGCATGGCCGTTGGGTCTATATCCAACAGAATACCGACAGTGTAATGTATGAGCTGTTTAACCGTTATATGCTAATGCGACTTATGTACGATCCGAGTGCTGACCCAGATGAGCTATTTAATGACTATTTGGAAAAATTCTATGGGCCGGCCGCCGGAGCGATTATCGATGAGATTTATGCTGATATTGAAAAGCGTTCAGAAGCATTGCTGACCGCGCGTGCCGGGCGGGTTGACTCCTGGAATAAATTTTATACTCCAGAGGTAATTAAAACTTATCGTACCAAAATTAATGAAGCATTGAAACTAGCAAAAGGCACTAAATACGCCACTGCGGTTAAACTGTTCAGTAAATATTATATCGGGCTGATGGAAAAGGGACAGGCTGATTTTGATAAAAATATCCGTCAGGCAATGAAAAAGGGTGCCTCCAAAACAAGCTTCTGCCACCTGCGTGGTCTGATCAAAATTGATGGTGTGATGGATGAGAAAGCCTGGGAAAAACCAATCCGGCGGCTACCGCTTTATAACAATATTGACGGTGCGGCGACTAAATGGAAAACCAGAGTTGCTGTTACCCGCAGTAAAGATATGCTCTATTTCGGCTTTATCTGTCCAGATCCCAAAACGATGAGCAGAAAAGGTGGAGATTCAGTAGAAATATTCCTCGATCCGAATCATGACCATAACAGTTATTATCAAATCTATATCACCATGGATGGCAAAGTAACTGATGTCTATTTTGAAGGTAATGGTGAAAAAGGTAATCCCGGCTGGACCAGTAATGCGCAGGTCGCGGTAAAACGTTATGCTGACAGATGGGTTATGGAGGTGGCAATCCCTCGGAAATCATTCCCGGAAAATATTGACCGTCCAACTCACCCCTGGGGTGCGAATGTCTGCCGGACAATGAGTCATCCACCACGTAAAGAGGATAGATTCAGCACCTGGAGCAAAATGATCCGCGGCGGTTTCCACCAAGCAGATATGTTCGGCCATTTTTTCTTCGTCAATTAGCCGCTGCGCTCCTAATCAGGTGGCTCCTGAAGGCAGGTTCCGCTTCAGACTCAAGCTACCTGGACGCTAGATTTGTTTAATGTTAAAGATTTAAACACGCTTGTTTGTAGTTCCCACTTTAGTGGGCGATTTTAAGCATCTTTAGATGCGCTCCCTAATCCCATGGGGATAGCATGTTCGGTAAACCTCACAAAACACCGCCTAAAGGCGGAACTACGAACATAATATAGATCATAATTTGTTACTACTCACCACCATGAACACGCAGGGATATTTAATTAGTAAACCAAAAACCATGGCAAATAGTAGTGTCTTCAGTCAACAGTCTTCGGTCATTGGCAACAAAATTGAAGACTGTTGACCGTAGACTGAAGACCTGAATAGTAACCATAATTTTAGTATTGAATATCCCTATCCCGGACGCAGAGACAGGCAAAGCGTAGCGTAATAAATTAACAAAAAATTATTATCAGATCATGAATCCCCATATTTTTTCCATTACGACTTGACAAATGGCAACTATGTCGACATAGTTATGTCGACATGAAAAATATATTAAACAATCGACCGCAAGTGAAGATGGCCTATCAATGGTTACACACGCAGATCATAGATATGGCTGTAGGTGTCCCGTTGCCGCCGGTTGCCACTATTATGCAACAGTTGGCGGTCAGCCGAGCGACACTGGACAGTGCCTATAGAATGCTTGAAGCTGAAGGTCTAATCGAACGTCATCCGGGAAAAGGGGTCTTTGTTTCAGATCGCTGTGCGACGGGAGAAATAGCGATTGTTATCAAATCAACTCTGCTCAGTGCTGAATCATCGGCCTTCTTTCGGCTGGCTGTTACATCGTTGACTAAAGCTATCAGCGAACTGAATCCACGTTGGCAGGTAAAATTGCATGTTGGCCAAGATACCGAAACGGATGAAGCGTTTCCGGCGACACTTGATCTAACCAGCCCCGTGTTATTGCCCAGTTTGCGTGGGGTTTTCAGCTTCTGTCCGCTATTTGGATTAGGAACAGAGCTGGAAGAGCGCGGAGTGCCGCTTGTCAGGTTGGGAGCCTCGAACAATAGATGTTCTGTAAGCTATGACCGAAATGACTTTCTTGAACGGAGTATTCAGCACTTAGCTGGGCGTGGTTGTTGCAGTGTGGGTTTAATCTATGCAGTTAACCGTCGTAGGACTCAACGGGCAAATTCAATAATAGAGACTGAACGACTAGTGGCGGAACTGGCTGGTAGGGCTGGTTTACAATACCACCATGAATGGCTGATGGTTCATGACGGTGACTGGTCTGAAACTACCGGTTACGAGCTGTTGCAGAATTTTTGGCAACTGAACAATCGTCCTGACGCGGTGGTTGTGACGGATGACATTCTGTGCAATGGGGCACTGCGAGCCCTGCTTCAGCTTGGGGTGTCATTACCTGATGATCTTAGCCTAGTTACCCTTGCCAACCAAGGGGGGGCTTTGGCCTACCACGAACCGGTTACACGAGTGGAATTTGATGTGGATCAAATGGCAAAGCAGGCCGTGGTGATGATGGATGATCTCTTGCATGGACGGTCATTGGTTGAGTCAAATTGCCTGCTGAAAGGGAAATTAATTCAAGGTAAATCAACTTAAAAAAAAGGTAATATTATGTCAGAAGTATTAAAAAAAATAGTTATATTAGGTTTTGGTAATCGGGCTCAATGTTATGCGCGGGAATTTCGCAATTCACTGGGTAATAAAGTGCAAATTGTCGCAGTTGTTGATCCAGATATTCAGGGTGCAAAAAAACGACTGAACGCTTTGAATATTTCAGCAACAGTATATTCTACTCCCGAAGCGATGATTGTAGCAGAAAAAGAGATCGACGGTATCATTATTGCGACCCCAGATAACTGCCATCTGGAATCATTCCGGGCTGTTGCCGTACTTAATAAACCGATTCTAATGGAGAAACCTCTGGAAGGCAATGCCGGTAACTTCAGCGAATTAGCACCGGAGTTGTTGGCCTATAAAGCTCCGATTCTAGTTGGACACTGCATGCGCCATGCCCCGATTTTCAAAAAAGCTAAAGCACTGCTTGATGCAGAAGTGATCGGTAAAATTACCTCGATGCGATTTGTTCAGAACTGCCATTATGGAGATGTTTTTTTCCGTGGCTGGCATCGCAAGAGTGAGGCAATTACTTCACTTTATCTGGAAAAGGCTTCGCATGATTTTGATATTATGCACATGATGAATGGTGATAATTATGCCGAATCTGTATTCGCCTTTTCAAAACGTTATAAATACGGCGGCGATAAACCGAATGAGCTCACCTGTGCTGAATGTCCTGAAGAGGTCTCATGTCCTGAAAGTGTGTTAAATCAACAGGCAACGATCAACGGCATGGCAGTAACGGTAGAGCGAGTAGGGCGCAATAAATGTGTCTGGGCACAGGAAGCCGACATTGGTGATGATGAAATGTGTATGATTGAATTTTCAAACGGGGTGCAGGGCTCTTACATTCAGACCTTCTATACCCCAGCCAATTATAAGGGGCGGGTCTATACCGTGATTGGTGAAAACGGGGTGTTGGATATTGACGTCGGTCATCATCATGGTCGAATTTCGGTACATCAACGTTACGCCACCAAAGGCGACAGTACCAATTATGATTTCGACTATCTCGGGCGTAATCATTATAATGGCGACACCTATATTGTCCGCAATTTTCTAGGAATCATGCAGGGGACAGAACAACCATTTACCACTGCTGCCGCAGCCATCGCGGCTGAAAATATCGGTCTCGCCGCGGTCAGAAGCGTAAAAAGCAGACAACTGGAAACAGTGGAGAACTCATAATGGGCAGACCAAATATTCTAATGATAATGAATGATCAGCATCACGCCGGCTGTTTCGGCTATGCCGGTCACCCTGATGTAAAAACTCCGGTGCTTGATCAACTGGCGGCTGAAGGAACTAGGTTTCATGATACCTTTTGTCAAAACGGTATATGCGTGCCATCGCGGGTCTCTTATCTGACCGGACAGTATTGTCATTCTCACGGAGTTTACGGCAATGACCTTGATTCAATTCCGCAGGAGTTATTGTCACTACCGCGGTTTCTGCAATTCTATAATTATCAAACTGCTCTGGTGGGGAAAAAACATATGCCCAACTGGCGTTCACATGGCTTGCAATACGAACGGGTTTGTTACCATGCCGATGCACCAGTCCGCGAACTGCACTATTATAATTATCTGAAAAAACATAACCTGCATCATCTCTATGATGATCTGGGAGATGTTGAAAAGTTCTGCCTTTCGGAACTCCCGATGATTCCGCTTGAACATTCCATGGAGGTTTGGACTGCCGGTGAATCGATCAAATACCTGGAAGAGGAACGCGATGCGGACAAACCATTTTTTATGCAGGTCAGTTTTGAACGCCCCCATCCGCCGCTGACGGTTCCGGACGGCTGTCCGTTTGAATACGATCCCGCCACGCTTACGCTGCCGTCGAACAAAGATGAACTCCCACTTAATTCTACCTTCTGGTATAATCGCAATGTAGAACTTAAATGGTGCAAGTCGGTGCATGGTGAAGCTGTACTTAGACAAGGCTTGGCAGCCTACTATTCACTGATTAGTCTGATTGATCAGCAAATTGGCCGGGTACTGGAGACATTGGACAAACTTGGACTGCGGGACGATACTATTGTCGTCTTCTGCGCTGACCACGGTGATTTTGCCGGTGAATATTCGAGAATGGCCAAAGGCTGGTTCTATGATTGCATCTATCGGGTGCCGTTTATCTGGCGTTACCCCGGCGTGATCAAAGAAAATATGGCGCATGATGGACTGGCTGAAACCATTGATATGTTCCCGACCCTGTGTAATTTAATCGACATTCCAACTCCGAAAACCGTTCAGGGGCTGGATATTACTTCAGCATTAACTGAAGGCGACTCAACTGGTCATGATGCCGTATTCTATGAATATTTAGCGGTGAAAGTTGTCCGAACCAAACAGTACAAACTCTCCTACGGTTTCCAGGGCGGCAAAGAGGTCGGCGAACTGTTTGACCTGACCGCTGATCCACATGAATACCATAACCGTTATGATGACCCGGCTCTGGCACCAGTGCGTGATCGCCTATTGCGTCAACTGATGAACTGGATGATTCAGACCGAACGTCCGGCGCACTTTTCAGAGGTAAATGAACCGTTACCGCCAAGTCGCTGGCTGCATGGCCACGCATCAGGGGTTTATTAATTTTTCCGGTAAGCTTTTACCTGTTGATGCAGGCGACTCATTTCCTGTTTTATCATCAGATTTATATCCATATCGGTATAGTTCATCTGGGCTACCAGCTGTTTGATCAGCTGGCGTTCACTCGATGAGACATGACCATCGGCGACACACATGGCAACCATACTGCGGAGGAATTCATGTGCTTCAGCTTGATTTTTCGGTGCAGGAATGTCTAATCCTTCAGTTTGAACACTGTTAATCAGCATATTCAGACGGCTGTTGTCAATGCCGTTCTCTTCACCCATTTTAAGTAATACCTGCTGTTCATTTTCATCAATCTTACCATCAGCAAGCATCACCCCGATAGCGCAGGAGATAATACTTTCCCGGTCAAATGTTGACAGGTTACCTGAAACTTGCCTTTCCGGGGTGGTTTCAAATGAGTGATATGGTGTTTCGGCAGTTGCATAACCGGAGAACCTGGCTACTTCGCTCAATACCCAACCGGAACTGCCATCATTAAGCGGCGTGTGGCAATATTCACATGCCCCGTTTGTATTGCGGGATTCAGGCGCGCCGCAACTCGGACAGTGGGCACTGGTAAGAATATTTTTCGCTGAACTTTTAACGGTGGCTAACCGGCTTAGAATAAATTCAGTCTGATAGATCCCATTACTGTCATAGCGTGGCGGCATAAACGATGGGACAGTAGCCTTGATAAGATGGGCTGCCCATTTTATTTTCAGCCGTACCTTGTCCATGCCATCATTTTCGGCGGCGTTGGTTATTTCAACCACTTCAACTGTGCCGATCGCGGCATCAGCATAAAATTCATGCTTGCCGTCCGGCAGTGGCTTAAACATTGCCGCATTGGTCTGTATGTATTCAGGACAGGCCATTTTTACCAGATAATTGGTGTCGGCAAAAAATCTGGCGGCAATAAAACGATAGAACATTACGGAAGCTTTATCTTCAATATGCTGAATATTGAATGCCGGATCTTTTGCCAGCAACTGTTCCAGCCCGGGAACTGTCCGTCTATTATGCTGGCTCCATTCCACCGGCTGGGTTATCTCTGCCAGTACCCAATCATATTCGCCTGAATTGATTAAGGATTTGCAGGATGGGCATACCGTAGAATCTGCCATATTGAGTGCATCGCCGCAGTTGGGGCAAAAACCTTCAATCAACCCCGGTTTAGACAGAGTTTGTGTGCCCGGTCGGCGTAGGAATGACCAATATTCGGTAAATTTTTCTGCATATTTAGAACCTGAGACAGTTTTCCCGTTATCAGTTTTGACAAAATAATCTGTAGCGCTGGCGGTAACTCTGACATGAATCGTATCAAAAAACTGATCGAATTCAATATCAGCAATTTCAGCATTCAATACCTGAATGTCTTTCAGTTCATTACGGAGCATTGAGGCTTGCTGGATCTCAAATTGCAATGAAAAACGTTCATAAATACCATCTGAGATCAGATGGCGAACCGGTTTCATATCCTGATTTGCCCAGCCGGTTTGAATTTGACTGAAACCATTCTTAATCCGCTCAAGAAAAGCCTCACGGTTAAAACCGGGGTCACGTTGTTTTAACCTGTTTTCGCCGGCAATGCTCTTTTGGGTGTCATACTTCCGGTAGGTTTTGGTAATTGAGTGAGAAACATGAGCCGAATGTCCCTTTTTGCCGCCAATGATAAAAGAGACAACAACTGCAATTAAGAGCGGAATTCCGATAATCGGATATTCAATCGCCAGTCTGATCAGAAAATAGAAGAGCATGATTATACCGCCGCCATCGCCACCGCCGCTGCCTCCACGGCTTCCGAACCCGCCACTGCCGCTGCCACCACGGCTTCTGAACCCGCCACCGCCACCGGCTCGGGCCATAAGTTCATCAGTAAGTATAAAGAGTATCGATAGGACAATTGTCCAGCATAAAATTTGTCTAAATCTAAAGTTTTTCATAGCGAGCTAAGCTTCCCTCTATTGTTGGGGTGAATAATATATCTTCTAACTTACAATTCCAAATCATCCTCTTCAATCTCATCATCATAAAAAAACAGCATAAAAATATAAAAGATTTTTTAGCCGTATTTAATTTTAAAACATTACCCTTTTCTGAGAAAATAGGTGATAGAGCTGCTATGTATATAGAAGACTATGCCCTTTCTCATCAACTGTATGCAGGAGATGCTATTATTGCGGCAACTGCGATAGAGTATAATATGGAATTATGTTCAGGTAATATAAAACATTTTAAAGCGATTAAAGAACTCAACTTCAATCATTTTAAACCATTGAGGTAATAAATGTCAATCCGAACTTACATGTTTTCCATAAAATCTCTTGAGCCAATTTAAAATGCAATTAGCCTGGCTGTGGTATCACTGGCAGCCGGATTCTGAAATAACCAAAAAATGGTCGAAGCAGCTAAAACAGAAAGGACGTCTCGGATTCGGCATAAAACGTTCGTCGTACCTCCACACTATTTATTCCGATTCAGCTTGATATTCAGTTGCTTTCCTGGCGGAATGCTTTGCCAGAGGACATAATTTTAAACAGAAGGAACAGATAATATAAGAAATGTTCAATAGCAAGGAAGGTCACCCTGATAATTAGCTCTTGATTCAGTTAATAGCTGATCGACAATTCACGTAGAATAGGAACCTGCATTTTCGTGAACCGAATAGGTTATATATATAACGGGAAATGACTACACCCGGATATCGATAGAAGGCTGGAACTCTCGGATGCGTCTGAGAACACTCCGTGAAACACGAAAAACTTAACATTGAAGATTTATTTAATAAAAATAATCATTACTCTTTTAACATTAATGGATTAAGAGGTATTGTGTCTTTATTTATCAAAATAAGGAATGGGATTTTATTGCAAAAAAATCGAGAAAAACAGGCTTTGAGACTTGACCAACGGGCTCATAGAAGGAGTGACCTCCCGGTCGCGAACTGTTTTGGTGTCAGCTCTAATTCTTGTAAGTCAGAAATTCAGAATTTCGCGATAAAGTCAGTTTCATCCAGGCTTTCCCCATGGCGATACTCGCTTTCCCATTGAACTTCATTGTACTGCTCAACTGAAAGTTCACCGATTCGCCGTGACCATTGCCGTAGCACTTCGCTGGTAATCGGCTTGAAGGTGTGGTAAAAGCCATTTTCATAACAGCGGACATAAACAAAACCGCACGGATATTGGGTCGGTTGCGGGAGATTCATCTGAATTGCCTTACCAAATCTTTTCACCGCAGGAATATTCTGATGTCCGGCATAGATAATTGCCGATGTTTCAGTAAGCTGTTGCAATAACGTTGAATGTTCAGTTGCGTTATTAATAACTTTCTGGGCTCCCCCACGGTAGACCTTTTCATTATCAAACAGTTGATAATGGGTTATAACTAATAGCGGTTTCTGATGGTTTTCATCGAGTGCTTTAGTTAACAGCGCCGCACTTGAATCAGTCAAATGACCCTGAGCAGTGTTCAGAGCAACAACTGTGCCACATGATGCTCGTTCGCCGCCCGGAGGTCGGCTCCCACATTGGGATTGCTCGCTAACGGTACCACAAGTCATGTTGAATATACCATCAGTGGCACCAAAAAACTTCGTCCATAATTGGTATGGATCTTCGCCCGGGGTACAATGAATATCATGATTACCGGGTACGGCAATAGATTTCGTCTTAAGTTCAGCCATTATTTTTGCCGTCAGTTCAAATTCACCAATTTCGGCATTATTGGTAATGTCGCCGGGCAACAAGACAAAATCAGGTTGAAGTTGATTGCACTGTTCAATAACATCCTGAAAAATCATCGCTGATTCAACCATAAACCGCCCTTTGCGGTTTTCAGTTTTTAACGAAAGATGGGGATCAGCAATTAGAGCAAAAGAAGCAGTCATTTTTCCGGCTGGAGCCGCCAATGTAGTGAAATCAAGCGGTAAAGTGCCATAATCACAAGAGAAAGAACCAAGATAATGGCTGTCAGCTTGCAAGTTATTCAATTTCAAACGTCCATTGCCGCCGCCCTCTTCACTTTTCCAAGTTAAAACATCACCACTTGCTCCGGTCAATTCAACCGTAACAAAACCGACATTACCCAGATCGTAGGCCAGCAGAGCCCGTTCCCAGTCAACCGAAATTACCCTGCAAAATATTTCATTAGTACAATTCATATTATCATCCATATTATTTTTAAATAGCATCAAATTTTTGTTTTACCTGTTTTAACCATTCCAAGGTTACTCCACCATGTTCAGGATGCAATTCCAGATTCCATGGTCCAGTATAACCGTTGGTACGCAGGGCGACGAACACTTCAGGGAAATTAATTGTTCCTTCCCCTGGCGGCAAATGATCTTCCCATGCACCATGATTGTCGGACATGTGGACGTGGGCAATAATACCACAACAATTTTCGCAGACCTTGACCAGTGATTCATGCAAATTTGAATGATTAATGTCAATTGTCATATTAAGGTCAGGTTTGGCAAATGAACGGACAAAGTCGGCAATTTCTTTGCTGTCGGGATAACGTTCATTGATCTGTGGTTTATATGGTGCGGTCTCAATGGCCATATTAAAACCCAGTTGAGAAGATCGTACATAAAGTTCTTCAATACTTTTACGGAACATTCGTCCGTGTTCTGGATTGTTGAAACGATCCAGATAGTGGACTACATAAGGGCATGGAGCGAATGGTGCCGTATCTTCCAGGCGCAAAAATTCTGCCTCAACTGCGGCTTTCCGCTCAGTTTCATCCAGATTGCCCGCGTTGCCGCCCAGGCTGCCATGAATGGCCAGTATTTTCACCTCGGTTGCCCGTATCTGTGTTTCGCGTTGTTTGATATTTCGCTGTTTATGGGAAATTTCAGCCATGGTAAAACCACTGGCCTTAATCATTTCGAGGCATTCTATTAAATCAAGTCCACCATCATGTTCATGCCCGAACATCGTCGTGCTTATTGATATATCACTGCTATTCATTAATATATTTTTCCTGTTTTGTGTTAATTATCATTTAACTTACTGTTTAAACTTTATCCTTGCAATACTTTACGGAGAGAAAATAGAGTAAAAAACCACACCCAAAGGGGTTTGTACTTTCCCCTGGCAAGTTCTTTAAGGGAAATGATATTATCGTCAATAAAAAAGTTATAGTATCTCATGTTAAAAAATTACCCGCTAATAAATCATGATGGCTGTTTCAAGTATAGCATTTTACGTTCCTGATGTTGCACCTGGAATTCCGGAATTCAGATACAACGCGGCAGCCTGAATAAAAAAGATTGAGCCGACACGGATATAATATGGCGATCCACCCGTGCCATCGGGTGCTAGAACTTTTTCCAATATAGCTCCTTTTAAGTTTGGATCTTCGGGGTTGAAAAACTGCATAGAGATACAGAACTTCAACCCTTTTTCAATATACTCAATAATGGTTTCGTCTTTAGTGTATTCATAATATTTGAGAAAACAGATAACCGCACACAGGCGGTTCCACTGGTAGCGTGTCCGAAAGAGTCAGTATTAAAACCGACATAAGTTGCACGAAAAAAACCGCCATCTTTACGCATAGCTTTTTTGTACCATTCAATACTGTTCAGAAAAGTATTATAGTAGCACTCATCACCTGTAGCCTTATAGATTTCCAGCATTGGCATCCCCACCAGAAAGCGTGCCTGGGATGCAACCTGCCAAGCTCTGCTTTACAGGGAATATATTTAATCCAGTTCCCGCAGGGATTCTCATTCTCTAACAAAGTCTCCGCAGTGTCAATGGCTATCTGTTTGAATATATTATCGTTTGTGAGTTCCCAGCCTTTTTAAAAGACAGCATCATCCAGCAGCGGCCGTCCCTGTGAACCTCGTATGCCAAATAAAAATTCTTTTGTATCAGGATCATAGATGTCATTAAACAGTTTATCTTCAGGTTGCCAGGCATTATTTGCGACCCAGCGTAATGCACTGATTGCGGCATCTTTATAGCTCATATCACCATTTGCTTCAGAGAGATAAAATAATCCGTCAATACTTTCCAACATTGCCGACGTATTGACTTTATCAGGATTATCTTCAAAAGCCAGAATCAGCCCTTGGTCACTCCCTTCCATAACACGGTTATGCATAATAAACTCTGCACTGAATTCCGCCGCTTTCAGTAATTCTGGTCTATTTAAGGCATCTACTGCCATCACCAGGGCTTTAACCGTCTGTCCTGTATGCCAGATAGGACAAAGACAACCCCACTGTTTAGTCGATGCTCGATATTCTCCTTGAATGGCCCCATGCCAAAATGTGGTAGGCATTTTCTCGCCGTGCCTGCCAATTGGCTGATTATCCTTTACCTGGGCAATTTCAGTCAACCAGCCGGTAGCACGAGCAACACTTTCTTTGAGGTTTGCTATCATAAACAATATTCCTTATAACTATTTTGACATGGCGCTCCATCGGCAATCAAAACTTTTCGCTGTTCGCAAAGCGAGATCATCGACCATACGGTTTTTGACCCGTGTGCTCCACCATGGCGACATGGTGCCCAAGGATCATGACTGCTTAGCAGTTGTTTGATATCGTCCAGTTTTTTCGACAGGGCTGCAGCAGGTGATATGAGAGCAAGCGAATATCTATGCGTTTACCGGTTTTATTAAAAATACGGGTATATTCCCTGACGGTAATATGCCCCCGTATTTTATAATCTCATTTTTTAGCAATTGAAGGATTCTCATTAAGACTACAATTTTCTACATTACCATTATTTTTAATTAAGTCAACATA
>JAKIUY010000174.1 GCA_021647315.1 Victivallaceae bacterium | reverse complement strand
TCAAATACATACTCATCCCAGTCCCGACTTGCTTTAAATTACTGGTGCAGCTGATTTTTCTGGCAGCCTCCCGGGCTTTGTTCAAAGCTGGTAATAACATACTCGCCAGAATGGAAATAATCGCGATAACCACGAGCAATTCTATTAGCGTAAAACTCTTAATACCAAACAACTTACAACTTTTTAATCTCTTGTAAATTTTCATTTCTTCCTCCATTATTTTACGGTTAATAATTTATATTCACGATACTTCTACTTTCCTCTATTTTTATGACTAACCAGCCATACTCACATCTGTACTAATTTATTTTAATATGTCGATGAATTCCTCCTTTTATTATGTTACCGGTTTCACTCTTAACCGGTGAAAAGCACAATTTTCACCGGTAATCAACTCGATATTAAACCCATAATGCATATTACACTTAATTTATTTTATAAAAAACAATAAATCCGACCATTTATTAGACATGACATGCAACATGTCTAATTGAATATAAATACAATAACATAAAAGTCAACTCTCTGAATATAAAAAAATTCAAAAACAATGTTTCTGCAAAATATTAGTGCTCATTTCCAAACATTTGAATAAAACTTAACTATGGTATTCCAAAGGGGCACAACTGTCTCCCATAATCAAATCTGATCTCAACCGTGGTGCAGGGATATCCGCATCTGCCTGCTGCAATTTAGCAATGACATATTTTGCTGTCATTGCTGCAAGTTTTTCAAAGTCCGAATCAATACAAGTTATGACCATATCATAAGGGTTCTCAATTCTATCAAACGTAATTACCGATAAATCTTCCGGTAATTTTATTCCTCTGCCATATAAATGAGGGAGGATAGCCTGACTAATTGCTCCTTGAGCGAAAAAAACAGCATCTGGCTTCCGTTCAATAATCAAATCCGCAATTTTTGGAGCATAACCCGGTTCATTTTCGATATCAATGATGTTATCTGAGTTAAGGCTCATTTTATTGTAATTCATCGCACCCTTAAACAAATTAATCCGCCGCAAACTATATTGTTCTCTCCCCATATGGAAAAACAGGATATTTCTATGACCATAATTAAGTAAAAGAGTCAATGCCTGCCGCATCGCCAATGCCTCGTCAAACAGCGCGGCAGGGATTAAATCAGGAGCATGCGGGATATGTCTATCAAAGAGCAGAAAATGCTTCTTAAGTTTTAAGAACAACTCTTCAATAACTGAATAGGAATTATTATTCGGAAAAAGCCATAAAAAGCCATCGAGATCACCTATTCCCGGGTTCTTAAGAAAAGAATCAGCAGATAGCGGCACAGGCAGTAATCTGACCTTAAAATGAGCGGAAAAAAAATGCTCACATAACATATGTTGAATCCCAAGATATGTTACAGCATTACTACTAACTGATTTGCTCACCAACCCAATATGATATACTTTCTTCTGCCTTATTTCATCTGGAGAAGTTACAAAAACTCCCTTGCCCTGAATTGAAATTAAACACTGTTTATCTATCAATGATTTTATTCCTTTGCGAACTGAAGCTCTGGAAATATTAAATTGGCGCGCCAATGCATTTTCTCCAGGAATACGATTCCCAGTAGTTAAATGCTCTAACTCTATCTCCGTTTCAATATAATTAATTAATTTTGTATAAACTGTCGGTTTTTTTGTCAACATAATTGCTCCTTGATATAAATACCATACATGTACATCATATTGTACATTCATCAAGTTTTAATACACTTTTTAGCTATTAATCTTTTTAGGATACATATTAAGTTCATTGCTTGTCGAACAAAGCAAGCGACTATTCCTAAATAATAAGCTTCTGCGGTTCAATCTCAAATTTAAAATCTTGGTTAAACATAATATAAAATTTTACGCTGTCATAACCATAGCGTCCAATCGCTTACGACAATTTCTTGCAGATTTACGGTCTTCGGTTCTCCAGGTAATTCCGCTGTCACATATTTCCATTAAGTTACTGTTAAAATTAAAAGGAGTCCGGCCAAATATTTCTCCAGCCATGCCGATAGTCATCAAGCGACTGTATGTCGCCCATAAACTGCTGTTCCCTGGTCTCACCATAGTGCTTTCAGTACCGAAGTTATAGACCTCATGACGGCGGTGACAGGAAAAACCACCATCATCGTTTGAACATGCCATAACAGCATTAGCACATTTTATGACGGACGCCTTAAGTTCCAGATTGCTATCGGCCGTCAGAAAATTAAAATTAGACAGAATAAAGACTGCGTCATAATCCAGACAATCTTCACCGCCACTGCCGGATTCATATGAAAATGTTCCATCTGGCTGTTGAAGCGCAAGCGTAGTATCTATCACTCTTCCAGGATATAAAGGTTTTCTGCCATAAATAAAATAGGCCGGATAAAGATGCATTGCTCCCGCCATAGCATTACGCACTTCAGATCTACCAAAATCATGATAACCGGTCAGAGGATCTGTCGCCATATCACAGAACTCAAGCAATTCCAGTATTGCATGGTATGCAGCTTTAGAACCATCAAAACAGTAGTTATGCTGAAGCAGTAAAAATGCATCCATCATCATATTACTCGCATACCAGTAATCACTTAAATTAAGTGTTTCAAGCCATTGCGTCATTTCACCTTTACCGTACCACTGTTCAGCCATTTTAAATTTATAACGCGGTCTGGCATCAAGCGCATCAAGCGCACACAAGGCATGTCTGGTCCGATGGAATAAGGCCCGATCCCGTCCATACCACTCAAGTCTGTTATTATCGTTTATATCCTCATCCTCAAACCAGCCGTCACTATTCTGAAAGCTGTTTAAATATTCTGCCCATTCCGCTTTCTGGGCACATGACAATTCATCAGTAATACCGAGAAAACCGCCCAGCATACCAGCCACCGATGAAGCGATGAGAGAATGAGGACAGCCGTCGGAAAAGCGAAACTGCCATGCATCAGGCTCTTTCATCAAAAAAAAGTATTGTATGGCATCACTGCGTAATTCAGCAAGATCCAGTTCAAATTTCATAATATTTGCCTTCGTTACTTATTGTTTTATTTAATAATAGATTGTCTATCAGGAACAAATTTTTACTTCATGTTTATTTGAATACAATTTCCCAGAATCGGGTTGGATCATGAAACACACCTGTAAACGAAGAAAATTCTTTCTGCTTTCCCTGTTTTTCCCGGCCGATATTGTAATTCCATCTTGTGCCTGATTTCGGTGTTTGGCCAAGTGCAGTAAACGGGATAGCCATTTCAATAGTCCAGGCATCCTGCGACTTATTGATGAAAACTTTGGCTTGTGAACTCCATTTTTTGTCACTGACCCAACCGTCTTTGCGGTTAACTATTGCGTCCAAAAGCACCCCGGACGAGTTTGCTATAATATGAAAATAGACAAATCCGGCTTCAGGGCTGATAAAAACATCAACGCAATCGTCAAGATAAACTTTAGCATCGTGTTTTTTAATAGTTGAGTTCAATTTATAACCTGGATTTTCAAGACAGGTTATTGCAATATAAAGATTTTTTTCATCATACAGCAGTTTAAAACTGGTCTGCAACTTAGCCTTATCAAAAGTTTTCGCTTTGATAAACCCCGTCCAGCTTTCAGCCGCCTGCCACGCCGCATCATCAAGTTTTCCATCGAGCTTGATTTTATGAAGAATTTTATTTACCGCAGTAGGAAATTTTTTACTAAGGAAAAGCTGTTTCATATTGCGGCATCTCTTTAAATATCCATCTATTGTATTCAGATATTGTTTTTTTATCTTCCCTTTGAGAGTATTTTCAACATTTTTCTTAAAGGAATTTAATTCTTTAATATATGCATCAATAGTTTTTGCTTTGGCAGAGGAATCGCTGCCGGCAAATTCATTATCTCTAATTTTCTTTGTAAATTTCTCGAATCTGGTCAGCAGTTTCAGTGATTTCTTCGGAAATATTTTTAAGAGACTGCCAAGCTGACTACGCTCAGAATTATACTCTGCCGGGTTCCACATATAATCGCAAACAGTATAATCAGAATTTCTAGAAGCTTCTCTTGGATTTGACGCAAGATAAATATAACCATCTATTATATTGGAAAAGTTTTTCCCTGGATATGGTGGCAGAATTGGCGGCATCGGCTTATATTTGCCCCAGTGCGCCAGCCAATTGCTCCAAATAATAATATTTTTGCGCCCAGTTATTTTTTTTACTTTCAGAATGTTTTGGCGGTTTGTCGCGCAAATAATCATTTCAATGGATTCATGCAGTTTACGCACAGATTGTAAATATTTTTCCCCCGCCGGACTATTGATTGCAGGATCATAATATGGTGCTGGCAGAAATGCCACACGGCATGGTTCAGGCTTTTTAGCCAAATGCTGATAGAGCCGATTGGTCAGATAGACATGGGCATCAGCCACAGATTTAAATTTCTGTTTGTCTTGGTCATTAATTAAGTCCTCCAATCCAAACTGTGGCAAGTCATCAAACGGAATCCCAATAAAACGGGCTCCAGCATCATAAAGCACATCAACTTTGTCCATTAAAAGTTTTATATCGGCTTCGGATGAAAATACCATCGCTTTACTTCCCGTGCCGTAGCGTTTATTTCGTTTTCTAAAACGCCGTGGGGCTATGAGCATCAAAGGAGCAACAAAATTTTGCTTACAGGCAGAAATATATTGTTTAATCAATGCCTTTTCCTTGGCAGAAAACGGTTCACGCCATTTTTGGCAGAATTTATAGTTAAGCAGACTTCCGGTAGAGAGCAGGACATTGAGTTTAAAGGATTTCATTTCATCAAGTTTCTTCTTGATGATGTCAGGCGCAAATCCTCGTTCTCTACCTTGTATTATTGTTCCTCTTATAGCATAACCTGGACGGTCTTTTATTATACAGCATTTAATTCGTCCATCTTCTCCGATCAGTTGCTTTAAAGTCTGAACGCCCCAGAAAAAACCGGCTGGAGAAAATGCTTTTATATACACTCTTCCTGGATCGCTTTTTACTTCCAAGACATATCCCTGACTCTTGAATAGCTTATCTGAAATTAGATTTCCATCGTCCGGTTTTTGTAAATATATTGCCGGAGTATTTTTATCTGGATTGCCTGATTTTAGTTTTTTTCCCCAAATAATATTTATTTCGCTAATAGCACGCTCTGCATTTACACTGCTATTATTGACCAATACAGGATTAATCAAACTGGCATATTTTTTACTAAACTTTGCTTTCCAAGGAGTTGGATAAATTGCAGATCCAGTAGTTTTGACTGAAAGCAACTTTTGCAAATTATCTGCAAGACTCCCAGCTTGCTTACCGACAGACACGAGTTTAACATCATCAACCCATGCTGTCCCCTTGCAACGCAATAGTTGAAAATCTACTCTAAGATAGACAGCTTTAGGCGGCAAAAGTATTATTGATTCGGCTTTAGTCCAATCAAAAGAACCATCCCGATTAAATGCTCCCCATTGCTTTATTCTCTTTTTCTTGCTATCGAAAGCTTGAAGGATGAAACGAAATTTTTCCCAATCATATTTTGCACCTTTGACAATATCTTTACCCTTTATCCACGCTGAAACTTGAACTTCGCTGGTTCCAGTTGGAATAGGAATAAATCCACTGACGCATTTTACATTACCAGATTTACCTTTGTAGCTAGACATCATCAACTTTGCGCATTTCCCCCCTGAACGACCTTCTGAAACAAGTGAGGCCTTACCATCTGTACCACGAGCAGTTACAAACTGCCAGTTCTTCTGACTAGATTGTTCAAAATCTGGATCCTTTATCAGGTTTTTATGCTCCGCGCTAAATCCGCTACTGGTGCAGAATATCATGGATAGGCTCATTAAAATTAATAATTTCATTATTTTTCCCCTACGGTTAATAGGGTACTGTCAACCCTTACCTATGGTTACAGACCTATTTTCTTACTTAAAATCAATAAAAAACAGAGAAAAACCGTCTTCCCCCTTTTTTATTGCGCTTTTTGATATAAAATCAAGAGAGGTTCCC
>JAKIUY010000029.1 GCA_021647315.1 Victivallaceae bacterium | reverse complement strand
GGGAACCTCTCTTGATTTTAGATCAAAAATCGTAACAAAAAAGGGGGGAGAAGCTTTTTTCTCGTTTTTTTGTTGATTTTAAGTAAGAAAACAGGTCTGTAACCATAGGTAAGGGTTGACAGAACCATCATAAATATTAGGAAGATAACATGAAAACTGATCTTGGATTATTGAAGCAGATTGATGATTTAAAAGAGGTATGGCGCAGTGAGGCAAAAGACTTTACTCCGTGGCTGGCAGAGGAAAATAATCTTCAACAACTGGGCAATACTATCGGGCTTGACCTTGAACTGGATGAGATTGAAAAAAATGTCGGACCATATCGGGCAGATATTTTATGCCGTGAACCCGGGACTGACCATTTTATTCTGATAGAAAATCAGATTGAAAAAACAGATCACACTCACCTAGGACAGATTTTGACCTATGCCGCAGGCTTAAAGGCAGTGACGATTGTCTGGATTGCCAAACGGTTTACCGATGAACACCGTGCTGCAATTGATTGGCTAAATACTATTACCGATAATGATTTCAGCTTCTTTGGTCTGGAAATTGAACTGTGGCGTATTGGTAATTCACCAATTGCACCGAAATTTAATATCGTATCAAAACCCAACGAATGGACTAAAGGGGGCGGTTCAGTAGCCACTGGTAGTAAAAACCTGTCTCCAACCAAAACGATGCAACTAGAATATTGGACAAAATTCCGAGAATATGTTTTACAACACGGCACGCTTATCAGACCACAAAAAGCTAGTGCACAACATT
This sequence comes from Victivallaceae bacterium, assembly GCA_021647315.1. Classification (GTDB taxonomy): domain Bacteria; phylum Verrucomicrobiota; class Lentisphaeria; order Victivallales; family Victivallaceae; genus JAKIUY01. The sequence goes on along the minus strand of JAKIUY010000029.1, from coordinate 38,431 downwards.
GGATGAATTTTTCTATTGGGCGAACAGGCTTTTATATGTATTCATTCATGGACACCCAGAAAGAAAGAGTTGGCATTAGATTGGTCATGGATGGTGAAAACGCTAAACCATATTATAAGCTCCTGCAACAGCAGAAAAAAGCAATCAATAAGGAGTTTGGTTTAGGTCTTGAATGGCAGGAATTACCTAATAAAAAAAACAGCTACATCAGTATTTACAACAACTCTTTAAATCCAAAGAAAAAGAAAGATTGGACAAACCAGTTTACATATTTTTTGGAGAAGCTTGAAAAATATCATAAAGTTTTTTCTCAACGTATTAAAAGCCTTGATATTGGCGATCTGATCGAAGAAGAGGAAGATTAAAAAGATAATGATTAATGAGAAAAATAAGACAAGAAATGGAATGTTGGAGTTAGCAAATATCGCGTCATAATAAAAAAATTAAATATTTCAGGATAGAATGATGGAATACCCTATGCCACTGTGTATATTTTGTAGACATTGCCACGAGCACAACTTAGCAGCACGTGTCCCATCCTGCAACGCATTTCCAGATGCGGTTCCAGATAAAATCTTCTTTGAATCTGGTGATCATCGTAAACCATGGCCGGGTGACAATGGAATACAATTTGAACCTAGAAAACTAACTAGAAGAGAGAAATCATATTTAGAGGATGTATATTCTATAAAAATAAAAAGTACAAAAATGAGCGATAAACGCCCATTAAGTGAAAAAGCCTGGCACAAAATTACCGTAACGGATGCTTTTGTCGTGATTGTTGCCCTTATGCCTCATCTGCTTCATTTACTGTATCTGTGTCTGGCAATCTATCTGTTATTTCGTATCATACTATGGCTTGCTTGATAAATTGGATGATAAACTATTAAGGATTTTTTAATAGTTCGTCAGCAAGGGAGTCGTCAGGAAAATTAAAACATTATAATTAAAGGCCAAGATGAGTTTAATTGATTGTCCAGAATGTCAAAAGGAAATATCAGAGCAGGCAAAGTCGTGTCCTAACTGTGGTTATCCGATTCCAGTTAAAAAAACTAAATATGAACTGGAATGTGAACGGCAAAGCACTCGAAATGCAGGTATCAATGCATTTTTCGGTGCAGCTATTGGATTGTTAATATTGCTTGGAGTTATTATATTTGTACTAATAGCTATTGGCTCTTTTATTTTAAGGCTAACATTCTAACCGGGACTACCAGACAGTGGTCTTGATGCATTAACATAAAACCAAAACGGCAAAAAGCAACAGTATAAACAGAATTATTTAGTGACAGAATTATTTAAATCTAATTAGGCAAGCAGTTGCCCTTTCGGGGAATCGAACCCCTTCCGCCGCAAGCAGCATGCTTACCTTACAACAACTCAGGCAACTGTCTAAAAATATAACTGAAAATAGAAAAAAAGCAACATAACAAACAGAATTATTGAATGACAGAATCACTAAAAAAAATAGTACGTTCAAAAAATGGTCGGCAGGTAGACAGAAAATATAAAAAGCAAATAAACTTGTTTTCTATTGCGTTAAACTGTATATTATAGTTTGTTATGCTACTTTAAAGTCAAGGATTATACTATGAATTGGAATCATTACAATCACTCTTTTAAGCAAGAATATATCAGGGGATATCGCTATTTAGACAAATACGGTGAGTTTTTGGTTGAAGCAGAAAGAGATTTTAGTTTTATTCCTGGCGAAGTCAACCCAGTCGGGGGGAATCTTTCGTTTCCAGATACTGGCACTGATATAATTGTCAATGGCAAGGAATTAACAATTACCCAGGAATTTGCCGATGATAAAGATGGTGAGATATTTTTAGCTCAAACCAAAAATATTATTGGTTTGGTATTCAAACACTTCAAGCCAGAAATAATCGAGCGTAATACTGTTGTAATTGCTTCCTTTATCCCTTTTCAAAGTGTTGAAGATGTCCTGAAAAAAAGTTTAAAATATTATCCAGATGGTCAAGATGCGGTTGGTAAGCTTATAGGGATGCCAGTATCTTATAAAAACCTTGATTTTAGCTTTTCAGCTGGAAGCCGCGAGTGTCAAATTATCCTCAAACCTATTTCATTCACATCAAAAACGATTAAAGAGCTTTACCCTGCATTTAATGCGACATCAAGCGAGCGGAAAAGACTGGCAAGACAAAATAAAAAAGCAACAAGAATTGAAAAGCAACTTTCTTATGGATTAATGCTGGAAACTATATTAAAAGAAGCTACCCCACCGGAAAATAGCGAAGAGGATATATTTGAAGAATGTCTAAAAAATCATGAATTGTGCAAGAAGGAATTTATAAAATGATTATAGAAACTAATTCAATCACAACAAGTAGCGAAATCACAATAAATGATTCCAATCTTAAATTTCAGGCGTTAACCTCAGTAACGCAAGCAACAACCTCTACTATGGTTAATGACTATACTGCTGAATTTGATAAAAACAAAGTTAACGCAAGTAGACATACTGTCAAAAAAAGAAAGGTTTTGCGTCGCCTAAGAGGTTTTATTTATGAAATGGATTCTAATAACGTAACCGTTATCTTCATTGATAAGGATAAAGAGTATCGTTATAGTTTTGCCAAGCGTATTTTAATTCAAAACGGAATTTCAGAAAAAAACCAGCCATTTGAAATGGATGAAGTGGAAATTGAAGATGAAAATGGTCTGGCTATTATGACTGAATTTCGCCCTATGGCAGACGCTAAATCATCAAATGTCACACCTTTCAACATGTCTGCATCTGAGCAAAAATCACTAAATACCGTTTTAAAACATAATTATGCTGAAATTTGATTTTTATGAATCTGGTCATGGTGAAACAACCATTATCACATTCCCTGATAACGGGATAGGCATAATTGACGCATACCCTTCTCAAAGCAATAGTAGACCAGATATATTAAAACTCATTGAAAATAAGATTATCCATTTTATTTGCCTTACCCATCCTCATGACGACCATGCCAAAGATTTAGCTACCATAACAAATCCATCTGCTGATGCCTGCGTCCCTGTGCTGTGGCATACAATAACGGATATTCATCAGTGGGCTTACTATTCAACTGAATTCAATGCGTTTCCTGCCGGTTCAATGCAAAATGCAATTAAACGTATTCGTAAAGAAACTGCCATGACAACAATTAAACTATTTGAGAATATTGCACATCGCAATATCAATACTCATAAATTACGCAATGATCTGGTTGCAAAGAATATTGCAGGTGTTGAAATATATTGTTTAAGTCCGACAGAAAAGGTCCAACAAAAATTTATCAGCAAAGAGGTACGTTCTAAAAATAGGTTCCCCGACCCTAATAAGCTTTCGGCTATTCTCGCATTTCATTATGGTAAAACGGTTTTTATTCATGGCGGCGATGCTCTTAAAAGTAATTGGTTTGATGCCGCTGAAAAATTCTTTTCATTACACATTCCCAATGCGACAATTATTAAAATTCCACATCACGGATCAGCTAATTCATTCAGTTTCAAAAAAACAAAGCATCAACATAATTATTTAGATTTGTGTGATGCAAATAAAGCAATTAAAAGTATTTTGTTTGCAGGCGATTCAACTCACCCAAATGAAGCGGTCTATCAAGAATTGTTAAAAAACAGTACAGTATACTGTACTGCCAATGGGTTAAAAACTGCTGACTCTGATCCGTTAAATATTGGCTTTAGTATTCCTGGTTGTCAATATATCAGCAATTCCAACATCTGTAATCCGATGATAAGTTTTGAATGTGATCAATTGGGAAATATAAATGTTATTAGCGGACATGATTGTTCTGCGTGCTCTTAGTATTTCAGAAAATTTAACAGGAACAACAACCATGACATTTGTAGTTTTAGCTTTAGGTGGCAACCTCGGCGATGTGCCGCAGACCTTCCGCCTGGCAATTGATGCTTTGCAGGATGCCGGCATGAAAGAGATTAAAGTTTCCAGTTTCCGACAGACTGCGCCGGTTGACTGTGTTCCCGGCAGTGCTGACTTTATCAACGCGGCCATCCGCGGCGTATGGCATGATACACCTGAAACCCTGTTAACGCTGTGCCAGCAACTTGAACTTGATGCCGGACGTCCCCAAAAACATGGTATAAACAGTCCACGCCCGCTGGATATTGATATAATTATTTTTGGTGAACATCAGATAAGTCTACCACATCTGACTATCCCGCATCCTGAAACCGGCAATCGACTGTTTGTTTTGGAGCCGGCAGCAGAAATAGCTCCGAATTGTCTTGTTCCAGGCCTCAACCATACCTTCAGTGAACTTTTATTACTATTCAATAACCAGTAGTTTGCGACATCCTGACGACACTCGTAGAGGACGAAGTAAAATCCATAATCACCATTGGGGATTATTTCCCCATGCGCCTGGAAGTCGCAGGCTACTGGTTTAAGTTCCGGCAGAGCCGGTTATATTTAAGCCGAAGCCCCAAGAGAGTAAACAAAAGACTCTAAAAACTCTATATTTTAGTTGTAATCAGTTAAAAACAAGCGTTTTTTGTTACTTTTAGGCTATTTACAGTTTGTATTTTTTACTTAAACTGTTAGTTTAATTAGCTCTAATTATGCTTTCAGGCGGACTGTAAGCGAAAAATAATAGTAAACAGAATTAACCCAACAAACAAAAACTAAACTAACATGTCAAAAGAAACCACAACTGAGCCGGGGCTTGAAGCCGTAAATTATGTAGAACTTGAAAATATGCCGTCAATGGACGAGCTGCTCTCATCTGAAGTCCAGAGTGAATTTGTCGCAGGATCAATTATCCCGGGCAAAATCGTTGAGAAACGCAATGACGGAGTCCTAGTCGACATCGGCTACAAAGCAGAAGGGTTCGTACCTGCCGCTGAATTCAAAAATTTCCAGGAAGTTAATGTCAACGATGAACTTGAAGTATTCCTTGAAGAAATTGAAAATGAAAATAATATGCCCGGCATCAGCATGCAGAAAGCTGATGGTATTAAAGCATGGAATAAAATTACTAAAGAGTACGGCGAAGGCTGCATCGTAACCGGTCTGATGAAACACCGCGTCAAAGGCGGTCTGATTGTCGATGTCGAAGGCGTTGAAGCATTCCTGCCAGGCTCGCAGGTTGACGTCGGTCCAGTCCGTGATCTTGATCAATACCTCAATAAAGAATACGAACTTAAAATTCTTAAAATCAATGAAGAGCGACGCAATATTGTCGTTTCACGTCGCGAACTACTTGAAGAATCCCTCAAAGGCAAACGTACTGCCCTGCTTAAAGAGATGGAGATTAATCAGGTTCGCAAAGGTATCGTTAAGAATATCACCGATTTCGGTGCATTTGTCGACCTTGGCGGCGTAGATGGTCTGTTGCATATCACTGATATGTCATGGGGCCGCATTTCACATCCTTCAGAAATGCTTGAAGTCGGTCAGGAACTTGACATCATGGTACTTGACATCGACTACGACAAAGAACGTGTCTCACTCGGCATCAAACAGCAATCAGAAAATCCATGGAATAATGTCGAAGAGAAATATCCGGTAAAATCTGTCATCAAAGGACGGGTGGTCAATATCATGCCTTACGGTGCATTCCTGGAACTTGAAGAAGGTGTTGAAGGCCTGGTTCACGTTTCCGAAATGTCATGGACCAAGCGCATCACCAAAGCCGGCGATGTGGTCAGCGTAGGCGAAGAAGTTGAAGCCGTTGTTCTTGACATCAGTCAGGATAACAGAAAGATTTCTCTCGGTCTGCGTCAAATCAACTCCAACCCATGGGAACTGCTGGCGGAAAAATATCCAACCGGAAGCAAGATCAAGGGTAAAGTCAGAAATATGACCAGCTATGGTGCTTTCGTTGAAATTGAAGATGATATTGACGGTATGATTCATGTATCAGATATGTCATGGACTCGCAAAATCAACAACCCGAACGAAGTGTTGAAACCGGGTGAAGAGGTTGAAGCAATCATTCTGGACATCAATGCTGACCAGCAGCGTATCTCTCTCGGGCTCAAACAGCTTGAAATGGATCCATGGGGAGAGATTGAGAAACACTATAAAGTCGGCGACCTGGTTAAAGGTAAAATCACTAAGATTGCCGGATTCGGTGCTTTCATCGAATTGTCAAATAAAATTGACGGCCTGATTCATATCTCGCAGATCAGCAAAGATCACGTCGAAAAAGTCAAAGATGTGCTCGCTCTCGGTGATGAAATCGAAGCACGGGTCATTAAAATAGACAAAGATGAACGCAGAATCGGTCTCAGCATCAAAGCGGCTCAGGAAGATTTCACCGAGTCTGAACTCAAGACAGCTGAAGAAGAGTATGTCGCGGCACTGCAACCTGGTGACCAGCTGGTTGCCATGGGCGATGTCTTCGGCGATCATCTCGATGCTCTTGACGGTGCAGAATAGGCCGATAACCGAATCAACAGGTTCGGAATAATTTAAAAAATGCCGGAATTTTCCGGCATTTTTTTTGTCTTCTTCATTGCAAATCAGCACCTTACTATTAGTTTATATGCTAATGAATGATTTAGTTTCCAGTTGGGTTACTTCAACCTAAACAAGGACACCAGTAACATATCGGTGAAAATATGAAAAAGAAACAGCAGCTATTTAAACTTTTTGAATCAGAGAATGAAGACAGTTGTGAAACCACGACAGCAACCGATAACTCTGCCGTAATCCCCGATCTTGAAAGCACCGCACGGGAAAAAACACCAAAAATGAAAATCTTTTCTATCAGACAAATCCTGACTGGCTGGTTATTGCAGCAGAACCCGACCGGCATCGGCGTAAGTGTACCAACTAGAATCTCGCGCTATCAGGCGGATATCGCCGCATTCTGGTCGGTTCCGGTAGATAAATTACTGACGCCTCAACAGACCATGATTATCGAAATACGCCATGACCGCGAGGCCTGCTGGCCGGATTGCGCTGACAAGGATAAATTACTGGAACTGCTACGTGAAGCAAAAAATATCAAAACAGAACTTGAAGAACGCATCAAACACGATGAACCTGAATTGGTCGATACCAATGTTCTGTTTGAAGAGTATCGCGGCTGGAACTATCATGAATCGAAAAACAGCTACTACCACGAAATCTGCCGTAAGATTGAAAAAATCGAACATGCCATTTATAAAGGCAGCAGATTCGAAATGATCAGGAGCGGTCAGGTTGCCGATCTGCTCTATCTAGCGGTGCCTGAAAAAAGTGTCACGCCAACAGAGGTTGCCGACGGCTGGGGTTTGCTCTACTTTGACGAATGTGGTAAAGTAACAGAGATAAAATCGCCTGACAACTGGAACTGTTCAATGAAAAAACGGTATCACCTGATTCAGAACATTGCGGCAATTAACACTAAAAATACGCTCTTCAAAAACGGCATCAATCAAAATTCCGCTGGCAATTCTATCACATTCAGTAAAGCACCGCGTCGCAGAAGGAGCTTTCGGTGAAAATAAATTTTTTTAAACATGTCAGATTCCTGCTGGAATACTGGTTTATCCTGACTGTACTCCTTTTTTTTAAATTGATGCCATTTCCCGTGGTAGAAGCCTTCGCCTGGTTTTGCGGCACGATTCTCTATCTGTTACCGCCGACTAGAAAACTGGTCATCGCAAATATCTCTGCCGCTTTCCCTGAATATTCACTATCACGTGTCAGAGCGGTTGCCCGCAAAAGCCTGCACCATACGGTTATGGCTCCACTAGAATTTGTCTGGATGACTTCGGATCCGACCAGAGTAGAAAAATATGCCTATATCAATGATGATATTATCAATACTATAAACGAACATCATCGCAAAGGCGAAGGCATCATCTATGTCAATCCACATCTCGGCAACTGGGAGGTGTCCGCCCTGATGGTATCACACTATACCGATATCGGCATGGGAATTGTAATTAAACAAATTCGCAACCCCTATATCAATAAGCTATTCAACGAAAGCAGAGCCTTTGACAACACCAGACTGATTTACGCCAAAGGCGCAGTAAGAGGCAGTCTGAAAGCCCTGCGCGACGGCTTAGCGATCGGCATCCTGCTCGACCAGAACACCAAAGCCCGTAAAGGGGGAATATTTGTCAATTTTTTCGGTATTCCGGTTGCCAGCAGTCCAGCTCCATTCACCTTGCGACAACGGGTCAAAAACTGTCATATATATTATGGAACAGCGGCAAAAGTTGACGGTCGTTATATTGCCCTCACCGAAACTTTAAGCAAGAAATTTGATGATTATGTGGATGAAAAGGAATTATTGCAGGAATTTATGGATCTGACGGAACGTTATATCCGTAAATATCCAGAACAGTATTTATGGCTCTATAAACGTTTTCAGTACATCCCTAAAGATATTGATAACGCAACCCGTAAACGCTACCCCTACTATGCAAAAGAACCATCTGAAAGTTTTTATCGCAGAAGGAAAAACCGTAACCCCATTACTCCAAGGAGTCCATCATGAAAATAGAGACGGCAAAAATCAACAGCCTGTTTTTCGGCAAAAACTGGTGGGTTCACCTGTTACGCGGCGCCCTGCTGTTACTGTTCGGTCTCACCCTGGCGATTAAACCGACAGAAACGGTCAAAGTAATCCTGTTACTGGTCGGGGCGATTTTTCTTATCAGCGGAATCTCGACAGTCATTGGTGCATTTCGGATGACAAACAAAGGTCCGGTACGTTGGTTTATTATGTTCTCCGGTCTATTAATTATGTCAATCGGCGCCATACTATTTTTCAAACCTAATATCGCTGAAACTGCGATTGTTATTTTCATTGCCGCGTTTGCATTAATCTCAGGTATTTTTGAAATAACGATTGCGGCTCACATCAAAGGGTCTTGGCAACGTAAGGCTATTCCTGCAATAACTGGGGTTATTTCAATCACTTTCGCCATGATCTTTCTAACTCAGCCCAATGCCGGCCTCGTCGCCATTGCCTGGCTCCTGAGCTTCTATTTTATCTCTGCTGGTATATTGTTGATAAGCACCGCATTTGTGTTGCGTAAAATCAGTAAAAATGCTCCAGTAACGATTGATATTAAGCCATCAAGCTAAGAAATGAATTACCTGCCAGCAAAGCCCTTACGCAACTCACGCACTTATAGTTGCACGATCTAGGTTGTATTAAAAAATCACACTCTTTATGTGGTTAAATAGTCGTCATCACTTGATAAAAGCCAATTTCAGTACTACTTTATGCTTTGATTTTTGTAGCTTTAAACTAATTAAATCATATCCTCGAGGGGGTATAAAATTTACAATCTACCCGGATGGGTTAAAAAAAGGTGACCTGTATGAAAAGATCGATTATCTCTGCTATACTGAATATTTTAATTCTGCTGGCGTTGGTCAGTTGTTCTGTTTTCGGTATTTTATACCTTTACGAATCATCAGAATTCTTTCAAAGTCTCTTTTCCAATGCACCTACCCTGCTACCCTCGGACAAAGAACTGAGTATGTCCGCCAGTGAACTGGCAGCCGGCAACCGGCAACTGTACGGGAAGATATCCCTCTACCTGTTCAGTGCTATCGTCGCCATTCAAGTTGCATCATTTTATATCGCACTGACCGTCGTCAGAAGCATCAAAAAAAGTATCGGTGACATTAAGCTTAAACTGAAAAAACTGGACAATGCCGACATCTTTCTCGACCTGCCGCTTTATGTCGGCCTGTTCGGCACTGTCGCAGCTTTTATCGTTATGTCATTCAATCCGATTACCAGCCGGTTGATTGCATATTCATCCACCTTGATCGGAGTAGTTATCAGTGTACTGTTGAGAACTATTATTCTCTTCCCATACCGTCAGAAGCTACTCTCTGAAAAAAACAACTAACAGAGGAATGACTCCGTGAATCGTTCAATCCTTATTGTTATCTGTGACTTTATCGTGCTATCAGTGCTGTCGCTCAATTCCAGCATCATGATGCCTGCGGATGGGAAATTCAGCGGCGGCCTGATGCTGCTGGACGAACGCACCGCAAGCCAGCTGATTGTCAGGCTGACCACTCGCAATGCCGAACTTGAAATGCGCCAGCAGGAACTAGAAGCATCAAGAGTAAACAGCCCCAATGCCGAAGCCATTAATCAGCAACTACAGCAGGTAAACCGTCAATTGCAAAAGACCAGAGCGCAGTTGGAAGTTGTCAAGAAAACCGCCAAGAATAAAGGTCTGCCATCCGGGGAACTCGGGGATCGTCTGGAAAAAGAGATCAAAGAACATGCAGCAGTTAAGGCAAAACTGCTCTCAGCCAGTGAGAATCTCCACTTTTTCCGTAATAAGTTTAAAACAACCTCCCGTCAGCTGAATAAAACTCAGAAAAAACTTCAAATAACAGAGCAGAATTCTGAACAGCAGGCAAAACGCCTCAACACAACTGAGCAGCAGCTAGCCGCTGCGAAACAACAGCTGGGTTCGACTTCTACCTCTCTGGAAAAGACCCGTGACCGGCTCACTTCCACCCAAAGTACTCTGGGAGCTAAAGAACATGATCTACAGCAGGCCGGCAATAAAATCACTACACTGGAAACGATCTCTAAAGAGAACCGGATAACGTTATCCTATACCAAAGGCAAGCTCAACGCAACCAAAGAAGAACTAAATACCACCAAAACCAATCTGGACAAGACGCGCAATAATCTCTTCTCGGCAAATGTCGAGCTGATTAACGCTCGTAAGCAGCTCAACAGCATGAAAACACTATTGAATAAAGCGGTTTCCGAGCTGTCAACAAAAGACAGTGAGCTTAAAACCAGACAAATAGAACTGGCTCAAACCAAAGAAAAACTATCATCCAGCCACCATCAACTGGAAGCGACAAAAAGCAACCTGACACAGACCATCAACACACTAAAAACAACAAAATCAACCTTACAGCAAACCAACTCAAGATTGCAAACGGTTGAGGGCAAATTGACCAGTGACGCACTAAAAAAATATTCTCAATCAGCCATTAAACTCTCATTCGCCATCAGCGAGGATCGACTGTTCATGCCGGATTACAAAGATTCAGCTCATTGGTTTACCCCGTTGGTCTCAATCAACGGCAAAACCTGGCTGGTAAGTTACTTCAATTCAGTGACCGGCATCAACAATATCAGCGGGCACTCAAGAATCACAAAACTGGACTATTCAATCTCAAAAGCAGCTGATAAAAAGAATATCGCACAAAAACTTAACGGCCCAATTCTAGTGCTGAAAACAGATCCACGTGCCAGCCTGATTGAAGTGCCAGCTCTGACCAAACCAATGAAAGCACTCTCTTTCTCAGAATTGAAAGCACGTGGTGTCGACGACCTTTATTTGTTCAAAAGCTCCACATTCGGCAAAAAATCTGGCAAACTTGACGGGCGTTGTTCACTTAACCTTGAACCAGGTAAACAGTATCTCTATATCCGCAACTCAACCCGCAGTACTGATGCCATCCTCAAAGCAGAACCGGGAGATTTTGTCATCAGCAAACAAGGTGAATTTATCGGCATTGTCGTCGCTGTTGAAATTAGTAATTTCGGCAAAAAAGCAGAAGCAAAATGTTTTATTCTGCCGGATAAAGTTAATCTTGACCAAACGATAAAATTGCCGTTACAGCGTGGTTCGGGTGAAAAATATTATGATTTATTTGCCGCAGAGGTCGACAAAATCAAACTTAAAGTACGGCGGTTAAAATAGGCCGATCACGAAAAATCTTTTCAAACAGGCACTAACGAAAAAAGGCATTATGAGCAGCGGGTCAACAACTACAATCGCCGTCAGGCAAACAACCGCTCCGCTCGGTAAGAATAGTGATGAAAAAGTTTCCATTCAGGAAATCAGCAATATTTTAGGGCACGATAAAAAAAGCTCTATCAAGCGTTTCTCGCAAATTCATACCATTGGACTCGGCGGCATTGGCACCGTAATGTCAGCCTATGAAAAACACCTTGATCGCGATCTCGCCATCAAGATGCTCCGCCCTGCTTTCCGCGAAAGCCGTAACTCCATCAACCGTTTTATTCAGGAAGCCAGGGCAACCGCACATATCGCACATCCCAACATTGTGCCAGTCTATGAACTTGGAATATTTGAAGATATCGGTCCGTTTTTTACTATGAAGCGGGTTGAAGGAGTCACGTTACAACATGTATTGAAACGCCTGAATGAAAATTCAGAAAAATATATTCAGAAATATACTTTGCGTAATTTGCTGAATATTTTTATCTCAATCTGCCATGGTGTCGCCTATGCTCACAGTAAAAATATTATCCACCGTGACCTGAAACCTGCCAATATCATGCTGGGAGATTACGGAGAAGTAATGGTGATGGACTGGGGTCTGGTAAAAAGAGCCGATCATGCAGACGAAAATGCCCATAAAACTCCAGTTCCTATAGCACTTGACGAGTCCGATGTGACGACAACCATTGACGGCATGGTCACCGGCACCCCTGCATTCATGTCACCGGAACAGGCCTGCGGCGATAACCTTACGGTAGATATTCAAAGCGACATCTACAGCCTCGGAGCTATTCTCTATGCGATTCTTACCCAGCAACGTTCTCCCTTCCCTGCCGGATTAAAGATCCAGGAAATTCTTCAGCTCAACGCGGAAGGAAAAATTATTCCACCGCGTAAACGGATGCCAAAACTTAAAATCCCTCCGGAACTCAATGCCATAACCATGAAAGCCATGAGTCTGAAAAAAGAGTTACGCTACGCTACAGTGCTTGAGCTGATTCTTGAAGTCCAGAACTACCTGGATCATTATCCGGTCAGTGCCTACCCGGAGCCACTTTATATAACCTTTTTCAAGGCATGCAGAAGACGGCCGCTCATTCCAACCACGGTCGCGGCGGCAATAATCGCTCTGGCCATTGCGTTCGGGTTTCAGCTTTATGACCGCAATAAGCGTTTCAATTACTATATGAAACGGGCGAATGAAAATATCATCTCAGGCGATTTAATGTATGGCAGAGGCAAAACAGCCATCAGAAAACTGGCTGAACTGCGGCAGGATGCCGGAAAAATAGATGAGAAAAAAATCAATGATCTGAATAAAAGGCTCAATCAGTTCAGAGCATCTCTCAATAACTATTATAAAGTGGCTGAAGGGTTTCTTTCCAAAATTGAAACAACAGGCTCCCGTTCCAAGGCAGTAAACACCAGGCTGGGGCATATTATGAAAAATAAAATATATTACAGCCTGCTGAACAAAGATTACCATACAACCAAAAGACTGATTGGACTGATGCGGCTCAACAGACGCCCAGAATCATACAAAATGGTAAGAGAAAATGATATTCTTTACAAAAAAATGAATCTGGTATTCTACAATGAGGGCATAATAAACCTTGAAACCACCCCAGTACCCAGCAAAGTTGAAATAACAGAACTACCTGTAATAGCAAATAATACCACAAACGAAAACAGACCTGAAAGCAAACAGCTGGGCTCCACCCCTATTAAAAATGTTACCATTACTGCTGGCTCATACATGGTAGCTCTGCATAGACAAAACAGGACCGTCATCAGTTATCCGCTCCTGATAGAAGCTGGAGATATTACCCGACAGCAGATTTATATCCCGAAAAATATTCCAAACGACATGGCATATATTCCGGCTGGCAGTTACTATACCGGTGAAGTGACGTCAGCAACGCAAAAAATTAATAAGCAAAATCTACCGGGATTTTTCATTAAAAAATCGGAAGTGACATTTAAAGAATACCTGCAGTTTTGGATGTCACTGACTGACCCCGGTGAAAAACAGCGTTATCGTTCTATGTTACTGCTGAATAAGAATTCCAGACGCCTGGCTCCGGCATGGGATAACGCCGCTAAACTATATCCACGTCTGAAGCCGGAATATCCAGTCAGTGGAATTTCACACCAGGCGGCAGTTGCCTACTGTCGCTGGATAACAATTCAACGCCAACGCCTCTGTCTGCTGCCCACAGCCAATCAATGGGAAAAAGCAGCCCGTGGAGTTGACGGCAGAAAATATGTCTGGGGTGGCGATATACAGAAAAAAAACATCCTGATCCCGGAAAATCGGTCTGCAGTAAAAAAATATCCATTCGGAGCCCCCACAGCAAAGTTTCCATTGGATGTCTCAGTTTACGGCGTTTATGATATGGCAGGCAATGTTCGGGAATATACTTCAAGTCTCAACCATGGCAGCAATAATATGTTTATTGTAAAAGGCGGCAGCTCCAGAATCGGCGGCAATTCTGTCCACTGCTCGTTTAACGGCTTCGCCGGAAGACTTGCCGATGATATCGGCTTTAGATATATCATGTCGCTAAAAACAGAGGAATAGTATTATGAATTTAATTGATAAAGCACAGCTCTACCCCCTGAAATTCACTCCGATATACAAAGATAAAATGTGGGGCGGCTCGCAGATGGGCACAGTGCTCCAACGTGATTTGCCTGAATTACCGGATCCAATCGGAGAATCATGGGAAATTGTCGACCGCGAAGATGAACAAAGTATTGTGACCGAAGGCTCTCTGAAAGGAACCTCGATCAATGAACTGATAAAATTTTACGGCAAAGATATGGTCGGTTCTCTCTTCCAAGGCGGACGCTTCCCGCTGCTGGTTAAAATAATCGATGCGGGGAAACGGCTTTCACTACAGGTGCATCCCGACCGGAACAGCTGTGCTGAAATAGGCGAAGGCGCTGAACCGAAAACTGAAATGTGGTATATTATCGCTGCACGTCCCGGTGCAGAAATAATGGCTGGACTTAAAATGAGAACCACCCGCCACCAGGTAATAGATAAGCTGACTTCCGCCGACATTGAGCAATGCCTCCAAATCTTTCCATCCATCCCCGGTGATGCCTATTTTATCAGCTCCGGCACCATCCACGCTATCGGTGAAGGCAACCTGCTGCTTGAAATCCAGCAGAGCAGTGACACAACCTACCGAGTCAGTGACTGGGGACGGGTCGACTCCAATGGCAAGCCCAGAGAACTGCATGTGGAAAAAGCGATTAAATCCATCCATTTTACCGATCGTGCATCACCGAGAATCAGCGGAGTATCGGATTCATCCAACCGCAACCGTAAATATCCGGTTATTAACCATTGCCCATATTTTATCGTTGATGACCTGAGAGTCGTTCATGAACTGCCGGAAACCACTGAGCCCGGCAAAAGTTTCCACCTCCTGACCGCAATCAATCATCAAATCAAAGTCGGGAATACGGCATTTAACACCATCCTGACACCGGGCGATTCATGTTTGATCCCGGCATGTTTCGGACAATACAAACTGACTCCGCTCGAACCGGGAGAATCCACCGTTATCAGAACCATACTGCAATAATCAGTCACGCAAACGGAGATATTTTGCGCATTGCGGCAGGAATCAGTTCGGGCAGGTCATCGGCAATCAGACCACGCATGCCGCAATGGCTCAACTCGCCGGCCAGCCCATGGATGAAAACCGCTGCTTTTACCGCATCAAAACAATCTTCCTGATTGAGCAGACATGCGCCAAGCAGTCCGGCAAGACAGTCACCGCTGCCGGCAGTGGCAAGTGCCGGAGAACCACTGCTGTTTATCGAATAACGTTCGTCTGGTGACGCAACAACAGTTCTTGCGCCTTTCAAGACAATGGTTGAATCAATGGCAACAGCCAAAGCCGCAGCCTGTTCTAAACGGCTGGTACCAAGCATCTCATCCAAATCAAAGGCACGCATTAAACGTTGCATTTCACCCGGGTGGGGAGTAAGTATATTAGAATTTTTTTCCTGATAGATATTTGGAACCTCGGCAATAATATTAAGAGCGTCAGCGTCAATCACCAATGTTTTATCCGTAGTGCAGACAAAGGCCATAAATTTAATCAGACAACGTTGGGTGCTGATCCCCGGGCCGACAACAATTACATCATGCTCATTGATCAGATCAGAAATCTCGTCAATTGATTCTTCACAAAATATACCGTTGCCGTTATCGGTTATTTTTTTGATAATCAAAGCATGGCAGTCACTGTATGAATAATCAATCTGTTCTGGAATTGCTAAAGTTACCAGCCCCGCTCCTCCCCGCAATGCGGATTTAGCTGCCAGTAACGGTGCTCCTGGGTATGCGGTGCTGCCACCAATTATCAGCACCCGGCCAATGCTGTTTTTATGACAACTGCTTGGGCGACGAGACAGGAACTGTCTGGCATCAATATCAAATTCCGCCTCAAAACCCGCATCTACCGCCTCTACATAACTGACTGGAATACCAATATCAACAAACCTGAGCTGCCCACACTGTTCGATAGCCCGGTCGGCAACAATACCAGTTTTCGGCAGACCAATGGTAATGGTCAGGTCAGCTTTGATGCAGTTATCACCAGAACCGTCATCACCGTTCATTCCCGAAGGGATATCGAGTGAAACAACCGGCAAATTAAGTTTATTGACCATCTTGATCCAATTAGCATAAGGTGTCCTCGGTGAACCTTTGATGCCTGTCCCAAGCAGTCCATCAACAACGATATCACCTAATTTGAACATTTCCGGCTCAAACTGTTCTGTTACCTTGATCGGAGTCTCTTCAAGCGTCTTGGTGGCATGGATCAATGCCTCACCTTCAAGCTCTTCAACCGGACATGCAGCCAGAATAACAATGTCAAGATCAGTGGATTCGTAGAGACAGCGTGCCACGACATAGGCGTCACCACCATTATTGCCTTTTCCAGCCAGAATAACCGCACGGCTGGCGTGAGAATCAATAGTTTCGAGCCATTCAATAATGTGTCTGGCGATGCCGATACCGGCCCGTTCCATCAGTACTTCCCCCGGCACACCATGTTCTTCAATAGTCTTCCGGTCAAGTTCCCGAATGATATCCACAGTTACAGCTTTCATAAAGACCCCCATTTATTAAATTATGAATTATGCTTGTAGATTTCTTAAAATTACCGCAATTTTTTATATATTCTATGCCTAGTGTTATTTAACGATTTGTTCTTTCTTTTAAATCCCGTAGGGATGTATAAAACGTAGCCACGGGTAGCAACCCGTGGTTATTAGTTAGAGTGCCGTAGGTACGACTCAAAATAAGACCACCGTAATTAATCATTTTTACTTCGCTCCTACCGGAGCTTTCTTCTAACTTCTAACGTCTAACTTCTAACTTCTAACGTCTAACGTCTAACTTCTAACTTCTAACTTCTAACGTCTAACGTCTAACGTCTAACTACCGTCCCGGCAATGATATTCCCCGGATTTTTTTAAACAGTGAAACTGCATAGCTGTCGGTCATTCCAGCGATGTAGTCAAGAATACCAAGTAATCTATTATATGGTGTCGAATCCGGCATCACATTCTCCTTCCAATAACTGTCCGGCAACAGCAACATCAATTTACGACTGCGGTATGATGCCCCGCTATAGCTATTTTCAGCAATATCATTCACACTACAGACAAAAACATCCAGCAATCCTTTAATCAACTCAAATCCGGCAGCTTCAATCTCTACTGCCGGCTTAAATGTATAAATATCATCGATACTGCGTTGAATAATTTTCGCCATCACCGCTTTGGAATCAATAAGTTCAATCAGTGGCTGATTAAGTTCGCCAGCCAAAATTGTGTCGTGATATTTCTCGAATGCAATCGAAACCTCACCGATTAATTTACCCAATGCCTTGGCTCGCAACATCTCTACCTGACGGTTGCGGTCGCTCAATTTCTCAGCTTTATATTTAACCGCCGGATCATCAATTATTTTACAAAAATGATTGCGCAATTCAGCGAAATCAATAATCCCCATACGGTAACTGTCTTCAAAATCAACAATATTATAACAAATATCATCTGCTGCTTCAACCAGGAACACCAGCGGATGCCGTTTCCAGCAATAATCCTCTCCCGGCAATTTATCCAGACCAGTCGTTTCAGCCACTTCGGTAAACAACTCTCTGTCCTGTTGAAAAAAATTGAATTTTTTGGCTGATATACCTGAAATCGAAGATTCAACATAGGACTCAACCGGATATTTAGCAAACGTTGCCAATGTGGCACAAGTCAGTTGCATTCCCCCGGGATTATCCGGCATCTGCAACCGTGCCAGCACTCTGAATCCCTGGGCATTACCCTCGTAACGTTCAATATCAGCACATTCTTTGTCATTCATTGATTTACGCATTTCAACAGCAATTGCTGAGTTACAAAACCAATGCCGAATCGCCTCTTCACCGGAATGTCCCAGTGGGGTATTACCAATATCATGTGCCAGTGCCGCGGCGGCAACAACTGCACCGACATCACTGGGCTGGATGTTTTTCATTCCGGTCAATTCTGAGATCAGCACCCCGGCCTGCGCCCCTAACGAACGGGCAACACATGAACATTCCAAGCTATGAGTCAGCCTGGTCCGGACATTATCATTTTCAGCCAATGGAAAGACCTGAGCCTTATCCTGCATGCGGCGAAAAGCTGAAGAAAAGACAATCCGGTCAAAATCCTGCTGAAACGGTGATCGCCCCGGCATAATCATATCCGGTTCCTGTTTGCCAAGTCGTTTAAGAGAAAGTAATTTTATCCAATCCATAAAAAGCTCCAAATTGCTACGTGAATGATTCAACCGTAGCCACGGTGCGTAAGCCCGTGGTGATAAAAACAACCAATACAACCCCGAATGGGGTTGCACAAAGTGTAAACTACATTTAAAGTGTAGATTAAAACCAGCCAATTAAACTATATGCCGTTACCTAATGTTTTCAACTGTTAAGCTCAAAAATCTGCTTAACTCATTAAAAAGTTTTTGCACGATCTTTGTTAATTTTATACCATTCTCCAAGTATATAAGCATAATATTTGGGGAAAGATTAGGTTTAATGCCCTAAGTATAGATTTGCAATCTAACCGTCTCAAAGCTCTTCCGCCGGAAAAGTTGATTTGTCTATAGTTATGATTGATTTGTCTATTGTTATTATCACTAATGATAGGTATACTATAGGCAGAAGCAAGTTTTATGTAATCAAAATAAAAGTATAAATAGAAGGGGAAGAATGATAAAGCTATGATTTGAGACTGATAAATTGAAAAGATCATTTTTTTCAGAAGCAGTAATTTATAATCACTAAACTATTATATAGATGTCATGGTGATATTACGGTCAAAAGTTTTAATATAACCTCAAAACAGGAGAGTAGAACAATGAAAAAGATTAAAGAAATGGCTGGAGTTCGTAGTTGTAAGCAGTTGCCTGTTAAGCATTTTACATTAATCGAATTGCTCGTTGTAATCGCGATTATCGCGATTCTTGCAAGCATGTTACTGCCGGCATTGAATGCGGCGCGGGATCGTGCCAAAGCCATTACCTGCACCTCAAACCTCAAACAGATCGGGACGGGCATGATAATGTATAGTGGTGACAGCGATGATCGATTTATCTATACTGGTGAAACTAGCAATCCCACTCCGAAGCCATACTGGGGGTTAGTACTTTATAATGGCAAATATATTACCAATACGGTAGCGGTGTGTCCTATGGCGAAAAAAACCTTGATTTATAATATATATTCTACTGGCAATAAAACAGTTATTGAACGGCCAACAGCCGATTATGCTTGGTACTATTTGACTTATGGCTATAATATTCGTCTCGGTCGTAATCTTAGTGTCGCAATCGGGAATCCGGCTCGCGCCAATACTCCAAAAGTAAATCAAGTAAAACAGCCGACAAAAACTTTGATGCTCTCAGATAGTAAAGCGGTAGGGAGTACCGGTAGCCGTTGGATAATTCAGCCGGAAGCAACCAGTGCCTATCAAATAGATTGGAAACGTCACGGTGACGGCGGCACGCAAAATGGATTTAATGTGCTATGGGTTGATGGTCATGCCAGTGCGGAAAAGAGTCATGAAAAATTCTCGCCGAGTGCAAAACATTGGAATGTCAGATAAATCAACACAATTTGCTTCTTCCACTTCCGTAGCGACAATGGTCGCCGAGTTTGAAGCAGAATAAACCTGACGAACGTCTGTAGAACATTATAACGATAAGGAGATCCAAATCTATGTCTTTTTTAAAACCCATAACTTTCAGTATATTGTTGCTGGTGATTATAGTAGTGGCGACGCAGGATATGATGGCTGAACAGCAGATGCCGGTAAAAATAGCCAGTGCCAATTGTGAAGTTGTCGGGAAAGGCTGGAGGCAACCCGGCAGTACCAAAGAGCGCGGCTCACTGGGCTGGCAGCAAGGCGCGGGAACTAACGGTTCAACAGCACTGGTGGTTAAATCCACTAAAGCCAATAACTATTTCTACAACACAACTGAAGTAAAACTGAATTCGTCTGCTTTAGAACTTACGCTATGGGCCAAAGGCGATGGCGAACTAAAAGTTCATCAGATGCTTTATGCGTCTGACAAAAAATATATTAATCAACGCAATGGTATCGCTGTTCAACCAGCAGCAATTCGTTTGACCACCGAATGGCAGAAATATAGCTTTAAAATTCAGATTGAAGATAATAACGCCAAGTTTATGAAAATATATTTGGCTCCGACTCAACCGGGTACAATCTATATCGATGATGTCAAACTATTCTATAATATGTCTAATAAAATCGGAGCCGATAGTGCTGCAGTAGCCCGCAACAAGACTATCTACGTTCCGGTACCTGAAAAGTCACCGCGCCGTGTAGCGGCAAAAAATGATTTTATTGTATCAGATGATCTATTGTACCGCATTACTTTATGGGAAAACGGTGATTACCGGCAGAAAAAAATTATTATTGGCACCAAAGCGGAACTGGCAGGCGAAGGCAGCAAAAACTATCCTGAATGCAAAGTAAGCTACACCATTACCGATAAGCCTGACGGCACTCACTATAAAATCAATGTCGAGGCCAAAGCTCCTTATGGCGTTTATGAAGTTGAATATCCGTTAATGCGTATTTACCCGATTTCGGGTTCGAAATATGATCGTCTGCTGGTGCCTAATCAATATGGGGCTGTACTTGAAAATCCTTTTAACCGCAAGGAACGCGATAATGGCGGGCGTCCACGTTTAAAAAAATCGGTCTGGTATGGAGTTTACGGTTCAAAGCAGCAGAACATGCAGATGATAATCTATGAAAATGGTCGTCAAGGTGCGATGATATGGACACAGGATAATAATGGCTGGATCAAGGATTTCGAAGTGTCCAGCGATCTCCCTGAAAAATATAAGGATAATGCCCTACGGGTCGCAGTCCACCATTTTCCAACCAATACCGGTCAGCCCGGCGTTGGCTGGAAGTCACCATATCCGGTGGTTGTGACCAAATTTACCCAAGGCTGGTATAATGCGGTACAGATTTATAAAAAATGGGCTCTGCGACAAAAATGGTGTGCCAAAGGGACTATTATTAAGCGTATTGAACGCGGTGAACTGCCGAAATGGTATCTTAACCAACCGATGTGGCTCACGCTAGTCAATTATAATATGCTTTATCTGCTGGAAAATTATTCACGCTTATTGCCAAATATTGATTTTGGGGTATTTGTTACTCAATGGCAACGCTGGCCTTTTGATTCTCATCTGCCGGAATACCTGCCACCGAAGAACCCGGCCGGATTCAAAAAAGTTATGGCATGGCAAAAAAAACGGATGCATATATTTCCTTACATGAATGCCAGTCTGGTTGATACTGATTATAAATTGATGGACAATAAATTTAAAGCAGCCTATATAAAAGATCCAATATCTATGGCGGCGATAAAACCCATCAATGGCTGGACAACACCGAGTCAGGTTGAATATTGGGGACATAACCGAATAAAGGCGACCGAACTTAAAGCCGAGCTGAAAAAAGCCTGGTCTGGACCAATAGATGAAACTATTCTTGCCAAAATAAATTCTGATTGGATGGGGCTTTATTGGTGGCAGCGTGAACGGTTGGTCAAGAAACTGCGGGAAAACTGGGGCGGCGACACTACGGTAATTGATAAAATTGCCATCAAACGCCGCCTGCGGCCAGTCTGCCGAAGCAACGCTCAATGGCGAGACTTCTGGGTTGACGAACTGGCATCAAAACTTGTCAAACAATACGGTTCGAATGGGATCTACCTGGATCAGTTGATAGTTGGAGGAGTCTATACCTGCTGGTCGAAAAAACATCAACATCAACCAGGGTTCGGTAACTATTTCCTTAATGGTTCACACCAGTTGGCAGCGGCGATTCGCCAAAAAAATCCCCAGATTGTGATGAAAATGGAATGCGCCAATGAATATCTGATTGATGAGGTAAATGACAGCTTTGTCGTCTTTCCTTATATCTGGCGTAGCAGACAGTATATTCCACTCTTCACCACCGTCTATCAAGGCTATGTTTCACTTCATGAATGGTATATAATGCCACCCACACTTAATGATCTGAACGATTTTACCGCCACTTTGGCAATTCCGCTTCACATGGGTTATAAAATCGGCTCTTTTTATACAACAACAACTCATATGGAACTTTTCAAAGCCAGGAACCGTCCTGCTTTGGATTATCTAGTGAAATTAATCAAAATGAAACAGCAGACGATGGATGTTTTTGCCTACGGAGAAAAACTACAGGAACCGGAAGTCGTCAACTCTCCATACCATCAAATCACCTATTATAAAGACAAAAAAGGCCAAAAAACCTTTAACGCCATCAGACCGGTGGTTGAAAGTTCACTGTGGCGTTCATATCAGGATAAAAATAAAACTTTGCTGTTACTAACCAATTCCGGTGATCAAGAACAAACATTAAAAGTAATAGCTGATATAAAACCCGGCACAAAATTGACCGATTTACAAGGGCAATCCATTGTCTATTCACCAGAGCAACCAATCAAAGTAGATAAATTTTCATTCCGGGCATTGTTAACAAAATAAAAAATAGCGTTGGTGGCAGCGGAAAAATTACAAATAATCCATATAAAACAAGGAGGTAAACGGCAAATTAAATATTTCATTCAAGATATATGAAATCAGGTTGAGCAAAAACATCACCCGGGGCTCAATATTTAAGCAGAGACTACTGTCTAATTAAACAGCTATATCGAGCTCTAATCAACAATAAATTCACTATATCTGACATTTACAATAATTAATAACTATAACTTTTAAATGGAGACAGAACGATGCATAAACATCATCTTAATTCAACCATGTTTTTACTATTGTTATTAACCGCTTTTGCCATGTTCAACAACACCGTTCACGCTTATACCGGCGAACAGGCAAGTACCCTTTATCGTGTCAGTATGTGGGAGAATGGCGACCCCGCCACCAAAGTTACATTAAGTGGTGCGACTAAAGGAACTCATGAATTTACCCAAGCTACTGTGGATACTTATATCTGGAACATAAACGCGAATGAAAGTTACTGGCGCATTCGGGTAACCCCCAAAGGCAACTGGGGTGTTTATGAAGTTCAATTCCCGATTTTTAAACTGAGTCCTTATGCCGCGGGCGACCGGCTACTTGTTCCACATGGCAGCGGAATAAAAATCAATGATCCTTTCAATAAAACCAACACCGTACAGGGGTCCATTCCGCGTCAGCATCCCGCCGCTATCTGGTACGGTTTATACCCCAGTGCCAGACAGACGATGCAATTGCTTATTCATGATAATGCCAATGATTCAGGCGAAGGGATCATGTATTGGACTGAAGATGCCGCACAATATATTAAAGAATTCTATGTGGAAAAAATATCCAGTACTGAACTGAATCTGGTGATTTCACATTTTCCGCCAAACACCGGTCTGCAAGGAGCTACCTGGAATAATCATTACGCGGTACGGACTACAAAATTTACTAGCGGTTGGTGGAGTGTGCTTAACAATGTTTATCGTAATTGGGCCTTAGGGAAAAAATGGGCTGTCGCTGGCTCAATATTGTCTAGAATAAATGCCGGAAAACTGCCGGAATGGTTCAGGAAAAATGTGGTAATGATGACAGCTTCATCACCAACAATGAGTTATAATAAAGCAAAGATTGAAGCTGTCAGAACCATGTTGCCGGACGCGGAGATCGGCGTCTGGACAACCCAGTGGATGAAATTTGCGTTTAATACCCATTATCCGGACTATTTTGATCCGGCAGATGTCAATGGTTACAATGATATGATAAGTCTGGAAGATGATACTCAGCAACGTGTCCATATCTTTCCTTATATGAACTCAATACTAGCGGAAAGCGGTTATTATTCAAATTTGACAACCGCCAAAGCAATTGGACCAACGTCAAACAGTTGGAATTGGAATTACGGTGCGGATTGGATTCAATATGGAGATTATACTCTTAGTTATAATTCAATCTATAATATCATGCGCCCAGCTTTGACTTGGAGAACCGATTTTAAAAACTTAGTTCATGAAAATTTTGATGTTTACGGCGTGGACGGACATTACCTTGATCAGTTAACCAGAAACTCAATTTTCATCCCATTCAATACTGGCGGCAGTGACTATGGCTTTGGTTCATATTGGAACGATAACCTTAGAACAATGCTTACCAGCATTCGCAGTGACAGCTATCGCAAGGATAAAGTGTTGATGGGAGAATGTTTCAGCGAAGCAGTTGTGAATGCAGTCCAGATTGGCTATGGTATACAGCCATCATATTATGAAAATGAGCTGATTCCGCTGTTTGAAACGGTCTATCACGCCCACCACTCAATAGTGGGTTGGGAAATATATCCCTCGGCACTTAATAATGATAGTAATTTTGCGGCGGCACTCGCGAGTGCGGTGCATATGGGACGAAAAGTTGGTGGCTTTAATACTATGGATACAATGACGCAAATCGTTGATAGTACCGGCCCAAAGGCATTTTTGCAGAACACTGTCGCAATGCTGCTGAAAAACATTGAAACATGTGTTTACGGACGTAGAATGATGGATCCGGTCGTTACCAATATAGTTAATCAGAATATAACCTATTATCATAATAAAACTGGAACTGAATCTTCACTTCATTCATTACCGGAAGCTCGGGTAAGTTTGTGGAAATCTGAATCAGGTGAGTTGGTTATTCTAATTTCAAATGAGTCAAACACTACCCAAAGCCCGAAAATCAACACTAATCAGATTAGTTCAGGAACCACCCTCTACAAACATACCGGTGGCTCAATTTCATACTCCAAAACAACCGGTATTGCCGTTCCGCCATTTTCATGGCTGGCACTATCTACACAACAATATTAAATTTTATACACAAGTGCATTCTTTTAGCTAGTTTACTGCGCCTGTTTAAGTTCAACTGCGCAGCTCTTTAATAGCTTTTAGATCGCAAAACGGTATTAGTTGCCACGCGGGAGTCAGGATATGAGCAAGTATGTATAAACATTTGAAGTTTTGTTAGTGTTAGTGCATACGTGTTTATTCTGACTGTCTGCGTAGTCAGCTCCCTATTGAACATCAAATAGTTGGATGAAATTTATTTACGCTGGAATTTGCCGGGCGAGAGACCGCTTATTTTTTTGAATATGCGCATGAAGTAAAAAATATCATCCCAGCCAACAAGCGTCGCTGTTTCCTTGATGGATACGCCACGGGAAAGTAGTTCCTTGGCTTTTGAAATTTTTAAAGACAGCATAAACTCCTTCGGACTGCGCCCGGTAGATGCTTTAAAAAGCCTGCGAAAATGTGTTTCGCTCAGACAGGCGTGCATGGCACACTCTTTTACGGAAAGTTCTTTGTTATAATTCGCGCACATGTAGCTTATAGTTTTTTCTATTGAGATTTCTACAGGACGGCATCTTTTTTCGGCTTCCAAACGTTTATGCAGCTTTAGAATCATATTGAGCGCAATATTCTTACGCTCAAGTATAGAGTTTAAATCTTCACGATTAATGATTTCCAACAAAGCCTTATTGGCTTCAATCACCACATCAGCACTATTGGGAATTATGATATTTTCGCGTGACAAGAACCCCAATGTTTCGAGTTTGGAGGCTTCAGGTCCACTCCACACAACAAATCTACTGCCCCCTGTTTTCGTGGAATAACAGATATAGGGCATATCTGGGAAAACAATAATTGTGTCACCTTTATTTACTGCTCTTTCGCCGTTGGCATCGCTGTAATAAAAACCGCTGCCCGACTCTATGCAGACCGCCGCGTATAACCCCAGTACACGTAGCTTATCTGGTTTGCGGCGTTCATAACCAACTCCGATTCGATCCACCCAAAGCCCTATTTCACGTTCCGCGCTTAATGGCGTTCGAAATATCTCCGAAATGAACATACCATGCTCTTTAAAAGTTGATTTATCCATAATTATGATTGTTCCGTCTATTGTTATTATGAGCAATAATATATACATTAAGTAGGTAAAAGCAAATTTTATTTTAAAAGTTGAAAAGTTAATAAAGTTAATAAAATAGAGGAAAATTAATTATGAATATTAAATTAGCTGTTGTTGGTGGTGGAAGTGTTAACTGGATGAGAATCTTAATGAAAGATTTTTATTTAGCAGAGAACATAAACGGTGGTGAAATCCGCTTAATTGATCCGCAACAGGATGATGTTGAACTTGTTGCCTCACTGCTTAAATTTTATAATATTGAGCAGCAAAAAAGCTACAAAATAATAATTGCATCTACCTTGGAGGAAGGATTGGCCGGAGTGGATTTTGTCATAACAACTTTCAGCCCGGGATCTATGGACGCTTTTATGCATGACCTTGAAATCCCTGTCAAATATGGCATTAGGTTACCGGTTTCAATGACGGTCGGCGCCGGTGGCATTTCAGCAGCGCTCAGAACGGTTCCGGTATGCTATGAATTAGTTGAAAAAATGGAAAAATGGTGCCCTGGTGCTTGGCTTTTAAATGTAACAAATCCAATGTCATGTGTTACCAAGGCACTGAATTTGGCAGCGCGAACAGTCAAAGTTGTCGGTTTGTGTCATGAATTTACAGCGTTCAGAGAAATTCTGGGGAAAGTAATTCCAGAACTGGCAAAATCAAAAGATTTAATGTCAGATGATGAGTATTTTTATGAATATCTAACTGAATGTGATTTTGATTATACCGTGGCGGGAATAAACCATTTCATATTTTTGACCCAGGCCAAATATCAAGGTAATGATGTCTTGCCACGTTTCAGAGAATATTGTTCTTCGGCCTTGGCGAATGAAATTAATGTTAAATATACTATTTGCCAAAACTTCGGCTATTTGCCTATTCCTGGCGATAGACATCTGGTTGAGTTCCTGGCTAATTTATGTAATCCCTTGAATGGTTATGGAATGAAATATAACGTAGCAAAGACTTTTGTTGATGCGAGAAGGCTAGTGAAAATGGGACAAAGGGCAGAGATCAAAGCTATTGTCTCAAAAGAGCAGGCCGTTTCATGGCAAAAGAGCAGTGAACAGCTAGTTACGATCTTGGAAAGCATTGTTTTTGATAAAACATGTAACGCCATTGTGAACCTGCCTAACCAGGGACAGATAGAGAATCTCCCAGCAGGAGCCATTGTTGAAACTTTTGCGGAACTTCGTGACGGTAAATTTACTCCAAGGAAGAGCGGTAAGCTGCCGGCTCCAATTGACAGTATCACCAGGCTGCATATTGACGTTCAAGAATTGACCGTACAGGCAGCTTTGGCAGGCGATAGAAATAAGTTAATAAACGCACTTTCCATTGATCCGATTTCGGGGCTTGCTGATTTTCAGGAAATACCCAAAATGGCTGAAGAGCTATTAGTTGCAAATAAAGCACACCTCCCGCGTTTTTTTAATTGATGTGAATGAATTTCTGGAAATCATATTATGCTTAGTAAAGTTATGAATTATAAAAATCTACCGTGTGAAGTAGTATTTCATCCTAGCTGGTGGAATAAACATCATGGAATAAAATTCAATGAAAGTTATTTTTTTGACCATTCGACTAGAGTTAAAGTGGAACAGCAACATCGTCAAATTTTGTTTGAAAAATTCGGCAGTCTTGGCTTGGGGGAGAAAAACTCACCCCAAAAACCTGTTATTGGCCCAGTGCATCTTGCCGCAGGTTTTATGATTTCTGGCATCTTAGGTTGTCAGTTTAATTTTTATGATGATGGTCCTCCAGAGGTCGTTCCGCGTAACATGTCAGAAGAAGAAGTCATGGCTTTACAAGTTCCTGATATATCCAAAACTTATCCAATGCGTAACTTATTATCATTAATGGACAGCCTAGAAAAAGAATATGGCTATATTGAAGGAGATTTTAATTGGCAGGGGTTATTGAATGTTGCACTTGATCTACGTGGGCAAATGTTTCTCATGGATTATTATACTAACCCTGAACTGGTAAAACATCTGCTTAATATTATACTAAAAACAACTCTTCAGGCACTAAGTTTGGTTCGCAAAAGAACTAAAACTTCTTCAATTTCAGTAAATAGAATTATTAAAACTATCAACCCTGATATAAACATGCACTCTAATTGCTCCGTAACAATGATTTCAAAAGAAACATACGATGAATTTCATCTGCCATACGAAAAAAAACTGGCAGAAGAATTGAGACCTTACGGAATACATCATTGTGGAAATGACATGCATAAAGTCGCCGAATCATATGCACAGGTAGATCCTGAATTATTGGATGTAGGCTGGGGGGCAGAGATTAGTCTATGCAGACAAAAATTGCCGGATGCTATTCTTTCACTTAGAATAGATCCAGTACAAATGAATACTTGGACAGTAGCAGATGTCGAACAAAACGTTCGTAGGTGTATTAACATGGGTGGGGCCAGGGATAAATTAGCTGTTTGTTGTATTAATATGGACTCCAATGTTCCAGAAGAAAATGTTTTTGGATTGTTTAATGCGTGCAGGGCTGTTTCAGATCTTATCTATAAAAGCGCAAAATAATTTGCTCACTCCAAAGTGACTTCGTCGCAAAAATACAGAGCAACAGGTTCAGATCTGCCGACAATTATTCTGTAAAAATAGCCCTATTTTTTTCTTATCGTCAGCAATTTCAACATCGCTTCTACTGTTTGTACCGGCTGCTGGCAGGCAAAATTTTTACAGACATAAACCGTAGTTTTACCATCAAGCATCTTTTGCGCTTTTGCATAAGGAGCCAGTTTCAAGATCGGTGCCTCATTATCAGGCGGACGCAGAATAACTACCGTGTCCGGCAGATAGTTTTTATTGAGTGCCCGAATAAACGCGACTGTTTCAGGGACATCATAATCACCGGCAATAACCACTTCACCGGCACTGTTGCCGGTTGCCAGCAAGGCATTCATTATCATTGGAAATTGTGTCGCGCCGCGTTGCAGTTTGCCGGCAATCGCCTGCACTGTTTTATCCGCGACAGCCGCAAACTGACTGTTACCGGTCAATTTGGATAATTTAATCAGATTATTAACCATGATCGCGTTACCGGACGGATATGCGCCCCCATAAAACTCTCTGGGTCGCAATATCAATTTCTCACCATCATCCGGGGTCATGAAGAAGCCATCCCGCTGCCGGTCAGAAAAATGTTTATCCAGTACTTTTTCATACTGCAGAGCTCTTGCCAGATATTTGGCATCAAATGTTGCATCATAAAGTTCCAACAGACTCCAAATCATAAATGCATAATCATCCAGATTGGCAGGAATTGCGACATGACCATCTTTATAACGATGCATCAGGCGTCCTGACTCAGTTGTCATTTGCTGCCGAATAAATTCAGCGGCGTTGACGGCCGCCTGTCGGTATGGTTCAGAGTCAAAAACTCTCCCAGCCCGAGCAAAAGCGGCAATCATCAAACCGTTCCAGTCTGTCAATATTTTTCTGTCTTTAAGCGGATGAATACGTTGTTCACGCACTTTGAACAGTTTTTGGCGAATCCTTTCAACTGTCTGCGACAATTCGTGTGGAGCTACACCAAGTTCACCGGCAACAGTATGCAACGGTTTTTTCAGGTGTAGAATATTCAGTCCAGTTTTTCGCTGGGTCGCTTCATCATGATAATTACCCGCATCACTGACATCAAATACTTTTTCGGTAAACATCAATTCACGCGGTGAAAGAATTTTCTTCAGTTCATCACTATTCCAGACATAGAATTTACCCTCCTCGCCCTCGCTGTCCGCATCTTCGGCGGTATAAAAACCGCCATCCTTATCAGTCATATCACGTAAAACATAGGTGAGAATTTCCTCTGCTATTGTCCGGTAGGGCTGCTGACCTGTAGCCTGATACATTTCGATATAGACAATTGCCAGTAACGCCTGATCATACAGCATCTTTTCAAAATGCGGCACCAACCATTCGACATCAGTCGAATAACGATGAAAGCCAAAACCGATTTGATCGTATATCCCACCTTGACGCATTTTTAACAGGGTAGTTTCAACTGCCTGTAACGCTTCACGATTGCCAGTCTGATACCAATAATGAAGCAGAAACATCAACCGTTGCGGTACCGGGAACTTCGGTTTAGTTCCGAAGCCACCATCAAGCTTATCAAAACTGGCAAGAATTCCCTGAGCCGCCTGTTCAACAAATGCGTTAACATTAACCGGGCCGACTGCTGGGGAGGCATCCTCCTGTTTCATGGCGGCAACAATTCGGTCCGCGGTCTGTTCAAGTTCTTTCCGGCGTGTCTGCCATGCTTGCCTGATCTGCGGAATTAATTCAAGCATTCCCGGACGTCCGAAACGGCTTTCACGCGGAATATAGGTAGCCGCATAGAAAGGCTTTTTATCCGGGGTCAGAATAATATTCAACGGCCACCCACCACTGCCGGTCAACAGCATACAGACCTGCATATAGAGATTATCAACCGCAGGATACTCTTCACGGTCAACTTTGATGCTGATAAATGCATCATTCATCAGTTTTGCCACCTGCTCATTTTCAAACGATTCCCGTTCCATCACATGGCACCAATGACAAGTCGCATAGCCAATTGAAAGAAAAATCGGTTTATCATTTTTTTTCGCGGCCTCAAACGCGGCTTTCCCCCACGGATACCAGTTCACGGGATTGTGGGCATGCTGCTGCAAATAGGGACTTTTTTCGTTGATTAAAAAATTAGTATGCTGATGCTTGTTCACAGTATTCTCCTTTTTCGCCGAAATTTGCAGAGTGCAAAACAGTACGGTCAAAAATAGTAAAAATATTTTAATAAACTTTTTCATTAGCGACTATTCCCATTATGGGTAGTTTTTAGTTAGCTTGTCTGGCTATTTATGCACTACGACAAAAAATAAAAGTTAAAAATTCAATCTAAACGAGTTTAAACAGAAAATTAACACTAAATCAGTGTCATATAATAAATATAGTTTATTTAAGCAAAAGTGCAAAACATTTGCTTTATTGATTGTATTTTTATTACAGTGAAATACAGTAACAGTTGAAAAAAATACCGATGACAGTCAGATTAATTTGCTAAATAGCCCTTTAAAAACTATAATAGATACTATATAGTCTGTCATAGGTTTGATTTTATCGCAGTTTTATACCCAATTATGGGTAGTTTTTAGTTCGTTTATTCAGCTATTTACACTCAAAGGCAAAAATAAAAGTTACGTTTTCAACCTAAACGAGTATAATAAAAAGAGATTACTAAGTTCGGTACCCTATGGAAATTGCCCTTACAGTAATATTTGCAATTGTATTTTTTCCGGTAGCAATCTACGCTTTCCATTTAAGTAATAGAAACTACTCGCTCAGGCGTCGAGTCAAAGATGTCATGCACCAGAAAGCTGAAGTCAACAACTTTCTCAACCTCTTTTCCAAAAGCCTGAGTACCGTGGAGGAAATTGACAACTCCATGAATCTGACGGCACGCTATATAGCTGACTCCGTCGAAGCTGAATCAGTCTGTATTTTTGAAACCGACGGACAGTTCCTCCGCGGAATTGGAGTTTGCGGCGTATTCCCCCTCCCAAATACATCAACTCAATACGCTATGACCAAACCAAAATTTATCCTCGATACTCTTAAACGTGAACGCATCGCCGTCGGCACCGGTTTCATCGGTAAGGTCGCTGCAACTCAACAGGCACTTTATGTCGAAGATACATCAGAAGATGATCTCATGCACAGCTACAGTTCATTTACCAGAATTCAAACCGTCATGGCCATCCCCATGATTAGAGAAGGTAAATCGTGCGGGGTGATTGTTGCAGTAAACACCAGAACCGGACTGCCGTTTTCTCCTGAACAGTTTGCCCGTTTTAAATTTATGGCCGGTCAGGTAATGCTGGCTCAGGACATGGTTCGTGTCTATGCAAAACTTGCAGAACAACAGCGTATTGAACAGGAACTTGAGTTTGCCCGCCAGATTCAGGCTTCGCTCCTGCCTCAAGCATTCCCCGCATGGGGACAATTTGCAGTTCATTCGCAAACCCGCTCATCCAAAGAGGTTAACGGTGACTTTTATGATTTTGTCACTATCGACGAAGACCGCCTGCTGATTGTCAACGGTGATGCCTGTGGCAAAGGCATTCCCGCCTGTATGATTACCGCGATGACAAGAAGCTTCATCAGAGCTGCCGCCGAACATTTTACCACGCTTGAAAATATGCTGCAGGAGCTTAATAATAATCTCTTCCGCGATACTGACGAAGAACGTTTTGTCACCTTAGGCTGCTGTCTTATCGATAAAAAAGCCTCTATTGTAGAATATGCAAGAGCAGGACATACCGAATTGCTGACCTTTGTCCGCGGTCATATTCGCAAAATCATGCCGGAAGGAACCGGACTCGGTTTGCTGCCACGGGAACTGACGTCATTTGACACCATAACATTCCAATTCACCAAAGGCATGACGCTGTTGCTCTTTACTGATGGTATTACAGAAGCATTAAGCGAAGAAAATGAAGAGTTCGGCATCGATCGTTTACTGAAAAAATACGAATCGCTCTGTATCGACAATGAACCGCTGAATTCCATCACCAATAAATTACTCGAAACAGTTGATGCTTTTACCAATGGCGCCAGCCAGCTCGATGACCAGACTCTAGTCTCTATCCGTCATATTTAGCCGGAGTTATTCGGTAATATCCTGAATAATGTCTTTAAACTCCTGTTGCGAGACTTCATCGAGAACTTTGCCTTTTACCTTCAGTTTTTCGTTGACTTTTATCGCCGTTTCAGTCATCCGTTCATGGGTCTCTTCCGACCCGCCAACCAGGTAAAAGTTATCGCCTTTGGTGATCCTTTTATGTTCATCCTGACTGTCAAGCCCCATCCCGAGCATGACAGCCTTTGCGTTACCGCCGGATGGTGTACGTGGTGCTACCATATTTTATTATTATCCTATTCTTTTGAGGCAATAGCAAAAAGTATCTACGGCAGATTTTTAATTTTGAACGGCATCTTTTGATTTTGAGCTCATTCAAATACCTATGGATATGTTCACTTTGTGTAGGCTGCGCCTGAACGTAGTGAAGGCAATCGCTAAAAAATCAAAATCTGCTCGTTCAAAATGCTAAATCATGCTCGCATTGGACTTTTGTAATCACCTCTGTTACTCTTGAGTTGTTTTATCCAATGGGAATTTCAACGGGGTTTCGCTTTTGCCGCGAATAACCGATGACGGGTCGCTCTCAATATAACGACTCAATTCGGTTACTGAATCAAGCATCAGGTCAAACTTCTTAAGACTTTCGTTCATTGATGCTTTCAGGCTGACCAAAGCCGCGGCCGCTTTTCTAAATTCCGCTGAAGTCTCTTTTACCTCGGCATCTTCAAGCTGTTTTTTTGATGAAATCAACAGTTGGTTAATTGAATCAAGGGTTCTATGCCAATGATTGATAACAGTCCTCATCTCTTTTTCAGTGAAAATATTCCTGAATTCAGCAGTACCCTTTTCAATATTAGCGCTGATCCGCTCCAACTGTTCGATTGTTTTTACCAATTTGGGATTATCAATCAATTTCTGCAAGCCTTTGATAGTAACAGACAACTCCTCGGATATCTTTTCAAATTTTATTTTAGATATCTTTTCAAGCGAACGACTGACCAGGGTCAGCATATCATTGAAAACTGATGGTTGAGAAGGAATATAAAGAAAATCATTACCCTTGTCAGGCAGCGGTTTGATTTTATCGGCATTAGCGTTATCGGCAGGATAGTAGTCAAGATCAACATATTTCATTCCGGTAATTCCGGCGTATGCCAGCCGGCATCGCAGACCAAGCTTCAGTTCCTGACGAAAAAAATTATAAAACCTGGTACGCCAATAACGCTGTTCATCAGTATCCATACTGAGATTTTCAGGATTAATATCCATTTCAACCCGAATAAGTTTATCTTTGATCCGAATGGTAACTTTGCTCACACTGCCGATAACCGCGCCTTTGTATTTTACCGGCGACCCGGCTTCAAGACCTTGAACTGACTCATCAAACAGCGTAATAAATTTTGCCTTTGCCGTAAATATTTCCGAAAGACCGAAAATAAACAGTGCACCAATAAAAACAATTATACCGATAATAACAAATAACCCAAGACGAAATCTATTTGCTTCAATCATATTTTATTCTCCAATTTCATATTCTTTCGCGTCAGCAAATCCCTGACCCACGAATCTTGACAATTGTCACGCAGTTCACGCGGCTTGCCCGAAGCAACAATACCTTTAGTCGCCGCATTCAAAATTATTACCCGGTCTGCAATCGTATAAATACTGTCAAGCTCATGGGAAACAATGACCAGCGTTGTTTTCATTTCACGTTGCAACACGAGAATCAAACTGTCCAGGTCAGCCGAAGTGATAGGATCGAGCCCCGCTGACGGTTCATCAAAAAACAGCAGTGACGGACTCAAAGCCATCGCCCTGGCCAATCCGGCACGTTTTCTCATCCCGCCACTGATTTCAGACGGCATATAATCGCCAAACTCACCGAGTTCTACCTGTTGCAATTTATCTCTGACAATCTGTGCAATTTCAGCTACTGATTTGTCGGTATACTCTTCAAGCGGCAGTGCTACATTCTCCGCCAGCGTCATCGAACCGAAAAGGGCACCATCCTGATATGTCACCCCGAACTTCTGCATCATCACTCTGCGTTCAGATAACGTTGCTTCGACAATATCCTGGCCAAAAATAGTTACACTGCCGGCAAACGGTCGATAAAGACCGATCATCTGTTTAAGCAAGGTGCTTTTACCGCACCCTGAACCACCCATAATTACAAAAATTTCACCATGCTTAACCGTGAAATCAATATCCTTGAGCACAACATTGTTACCGTACCCGGCAGTCACCCCTGATACTTCAATTATATTTTCACTTTTATCCATCAAAGTTATATCCGCTTTACCAAATTGTTTTTATATATAGTATTTAAAATGACTATTTCAACTGCTATTCAATAAAAACTGCGCCCCCTGGGTAATGCCTCACTCTAATTTGCAGTAAGCCTGCTACTGGCGGGGCCCTCTCGTAGCTTTATGCGTAAGTGGGGGGCACTGTCAATTCATAATTCATAATTTACTAATACCCCATCATAGTAAACATCATCGTCAAGACCCAATCCGCGATCACTATCCAGAAAATAGCTGTAACCACTGCTGAAGTAGTGGCACGTCCCACACTCTGGGCATCATTTTCTGCCTGAAACCCACGCATACAGCCGACAACAGTGATAATAACGGCGAACACCGCACTTTTAATCAGTCCCGAGGCGAATATTTCAGGTGAAATTGCGGCTACTGTACGATTATAATAGGCGACCGGCGGCAGTTTCAACATGGAAACTCCAACAATAAAACCACCGATAATTCCAGCAATATTACCGAATATCGTCAACAGTGGCATCGCCACCAACATTGCCAGTAATTTCGGAATAACCAGAAAGCGGTGAGGCGAACAGCCCATGGTTTCCAGCGCGTCAACCTCTTCAGATACTTTCATTGTCCCGATCTCAGCAGCGAAAGACGCCCCCGCCCGCCCAGTGGCAACCATAGCCACCATCAACGGTCCGAGCTCCTTTAAAATCGATACCCCGACGAAATCCGCGAGAAAAATATCAGTCCCGACTTTCCGTAGTTGAACTGCACCTTGAAACCCGAGAATAAGCCCCATTAACAGACAGATGATAATCGTTATCGGCAAAGCTTTGCAGCCACACTGGTCCATATAATAAAAAGTTTCCCGCCAACGTACTTTACGCGGTTGACGCAGCGCGGTAAAAATTGTTATAGTAAGTTCGCCGACAAAGCAGAACAGATCAACCGTGTCCAGCATCGCTTGCCACGCTGCATCACCAATATTTTCTACTATCCGCTCTTGTTTAGACATAGTCCAGTTATATCCGTAATGACTTTTAAAATTTATTTTAATAATAAGGTGACTATTAAATCTACCAGTTTCAGGTTGAATTTTTAACTTTTATCCTCTAACTCTGAACTTATACTCGTGCAGGTTGAATTTTTAACTTTTATTCTGTATAGCTGAGCTTAAGTTCCCGGATAAACTAACTAAAAACTACCCATAATGGGTATAAATTGCCAGATAAATAAACTAAAAACTACCCATAATGGGTATAAGTTATCACATAAATAACTTTTTTATACCTGATATTGATAGTTTTTATTTGATAACCTGAAACACACTTGAATAAAAGCTGTCACGTTATATAATATTTGGATGCGAAGACTAAATTCAATAAAAAACAGGAGATAACCATGCAACGCAACTATTTAGCCAAAATCGTCATGTTAGTATCAGCCTTTGTCATCGGAATCAACAGCAGTGTAAATGCTGAAAGGATTGCCGTATCTGACCAAACAGTATTAAAACAACATGCCACGTTATGCAATCAACAGGCAACCATCAACAAGCAAATAACGCAATATATTGCCAATCGTTTCTCTTTATTGGCTAAGTACGATTCAACAATAAAAACTTTGCAAGCAGGCAAGGCGACCCAAATAAACTATTTGATTAAAAACTTTAAGAACAGTAAAAAATATGCAAATAATTATCTAAAGTATGCCGAAAAAAAATATAAACGTCAAAAAAAGCAATACGAAAAGATCAAATTCGATAAGACTAAGACCGCAGAACTGGATGAACTTGAAAAAACACGTAATGATTTAATTGCCCGAATTGATAAATTGCAACTGCCTTTTAAAAAGCAGAAAAGCACAGTTAGCAACAATATAAACCTTGACCAGAAAAACAGTGAACTGAAATCATTGCTAGATACTCTCATAACTCCAGTAACGGGAAAAAAATCAGCTATCGTCGACAAAAAAAGTGTCGATGCCACCTTCACCACTGCCTTTGTCAGTTGCTATTGGAAACAAGGTAAAAAACAGATTGCCTGGGCTCACATCAGAATCAGACCTGAAAAAAACAACCGTTTCATAAAAAATAAACTGGCAAATAAATATCCTATAACTTCTATAAATGATAATTCTATATGGTTGTGGGCAGGAAATTTCAATATCTGCCTTGTCGTTAATGATAAAAAACTACAAAACAAAGAAAAAGTTAAAGAGCTGGCACTGCAACTGCTCAATCTGCATGGATTCAAGAAAATATCCAATAAAAAAATTATCAAACAAAGCATTGCCGTTTATAACTCGCTTGAAAAAATCAAGAAAGCATCAACTGCAGCAACCACTAAATTGACCAGCGAGCGTCATAAAGTTGAACGCAAAATTTCGAAACTGGTCAATAGCGGATATAAATCAACTCAAACGGCTGACAACATAAAAACAAGTCTTGCCCAAGCTAAAACATCATGTGAAAAATATAAAAATGACATCTCCACTCTGACACAACTGATAAAACTACTTGAATCACCGGCAGATAATCGCCAGCAAACAATCACTGAATTGAAGAAAAAGAGCTCTGCTATCAGGGATGAAATACTCACCTATTGTGTAAAAATAAAACGGGACAAAGCCAAACTGACAAAAGGGATTTATTTTATCAAATCAAACAGGCAATATAAAACTCTGGCTAGTAAGTTTATCCGTATGCCAACGAGCAAAGAGTTTGCACTGATTAACCGAATTTCCACCAATGCCTGGCTCGGCACTCCACAGATCACCTGTCAATGGTCACGGGATTATTCAACTTCAAAAGCAGCCAATGACAGAATAGTTTTTTCCGGTAAGATCAACTATCATCCAGACTACCCTTTAAAAAGCAAAGGTATGATTGATTCTAAATACCCTATTACCCAATTAACGAAATACATGATTAAGCTAAAAGTCGGCGATTTCATTGTCACCTTGAGACCCAGCAATAGAAAGTTCTATAACAAAAGCACCTTCATTAAAGCTGTCAAGGAATTTTACGATCTCGATGCCATCGCCAATGCATTGAATTAATAATCATCTGTACAAATAATTAAGTAGCCGGGAGCAATCCCGGCATTTTTTTTGGGTGAGTCCATAATTTTGTGTAAATGATTTTTTCCTATGATATGATAAATTTAATTTAGCATTGTATTTTTGAAGCGCCAGCTTCAACTCTTAAAAAAAGCGCATAAAAATCTCCGTAGGAGATGC
>JAKIUY010000028.1 GCA_021647315.1 Victivallaceae bacterium | reverse complement strand
TAGGACAGCATAGTTTAAAACAGGGGGGTACTTTTGAGAAATTGAACAAAATTGAACAAAATTGAATGACTTGAATGGAAAAAATTGTTAAATCAGGTAGTTTTTATAATTGTTAGGACAGGTGTGAAACTGCTTAATAAAAAGAGACAGATCAAACTGGATTCGGTATCAAATGTTGCGGTGACAGTTGCAGAAATAGATAAAACTTATATCGCGGTTCAGCTATTTTCGTATGCAGATAAGCCGGTGACAGAACAGGTGAGTATAAAAATAAATGCTCCGATTGACGCTGATACCTGTATTTTATATTGCTTTGGACAAGTGGTGCAGAAACTATCTCCTGAAGCAGATAACAGTTTTATTATTTCCGGTTTTCAGCGACATGCCG
This sequence comes from Victivallaceae bacterium, assembly GCA_021647315.1. Taxonomy (GTDB): domain Bacteria; phylum Verrucomicrobiota; class Lentisphaeria; order Victivallales; family Victivallaceae; genus JAKIUY01. The sequence continues at coordinate 39,081 of JAKIUY010000028.1, read as the reverse complement.
CACTAATTTTCAAAAAAAATAGTTTAGAGGGTTGACTTTTGATGAGGATTGGACTATGCTTGGTATATATCAAAGTCTAAAACAAGAGAAACGATAGTATGATTAAACCCAGCAGTCATTTTATATATGAAAAAATCGCTGACGATTTGCGTTCGCGAATCGAAAATAAAGAATTTGCCAATGATAGACTGCCGTCTGAACGTGAACTGGCCAAGCATTATGATGTAAATCGGATAACTTTGCGTAAAGCAATAGATATGCTGGAACAGGAAAAATTGATTTCCCGTGATGGAACCCGTGGCACATTTATCGGTCGACGGCGCGCCCGGAAGAGCGGGAATCTGGTTATCGGGTTTGTGCTGGTTGGCCGTTCGAGAATAGATCAGATACACTCGGTGACTATCATGGAACTGGAGCAACAGCTTAAGCAGTATAATTCTCACATGATGTTGTTTTCCATCTCTGACGAAGATGAGATTGATGATGTGCTGGCAACCCCGGCTGGCAACGGTCTGTTGGATGCGGTTATCATTACTGGCTTGGTTTCTCCCAGAATTGCCCAGAAAATTGGCGAGTTGGGGTTGCCGACAATTTTATTCGGACATCTGATGTATCAATCGCCTGTGGAAAAGAGCTTTGACCGAGTTTTTCCCGATAGTCTTGACTACAGCTATCAGGCGGTCAAATATCTGGGTGATAAAGGGCATAAAAAGATTGCTTTGATTAATGGCCCGGGTTATCAATGGTTTCTCAATATATATCAGGGCTATATGAGAGCACTGGACGAACTGGATCTCGAGTATGATGAGATATTGGTTGAGAAGTGCGTTCAGGATACATTGGTCCAAGGTATACGTGCAATGAGCAATTTGCTGAAACGGGAATGTCCCAATGCTGTTTTTGTTGCTAACGAACGTTTAGGGCTTGGCGTCGTCGAATGCCTGAAAACTAGAGGTATCAAGTATCCTGAAGATATAGAGATCATTACGGTCGGTACCGATCATTCGGAACTGCCGGGCAGTGAAAAAGTAGAAACTGTGGTTATTTGCTGGAAAAGTATGATTGAATCCGCACTTGAAATGTTGTTCTCGCGTATCAATGAACCGACTTTGCCCCCGCGTAGCAAAGCAGTGCCGTTTCGCATTATTTGTCCCACCCATGAACTGAAAACACTAGTTCATGTTTAACTAAATAAAGTCAAAAAATTTGGCAACCCAAGGAGTTGTAAAATGTTGAACTTAATCCCGAGACAATCAAATACAAGTAGAATTTTCACCCTCATAGAATTGCTCGTAGTAATTGCGATAATTGCGATTTTAGCCTCAATGTTATTGCCAGCTTTAAATGCAGCACGCGAGAAGGCTAAAAGTATCGCTTGCGCCTCAAACTTAAAACAGCTAGGTCTTGCGTTAAAAATGTACGCTGATGACTACAGCGAAAGATACCCTATTTATAAATGGAATCCAAGCACCGGTAGTGTCTCGAGTGGCTATCCGATAGCTGACTATCATCGGGAATTGGCAAAGCAGAAATATCTTCCGCATCAAAGCACCAGTGCTGCCGCTGGATCTTCTGCATATGCCTGCAATAAAATGTTTATCTGTCCCACAAATATGGTCAAAATAGCGGTTTCATCTTCAACGCCTTACAATGTTCAGCGTTACGGAACTTATGTCTATAATGGCGTTATGATTAATTGGCATATCGCTGGCAGCAACGCAGAAAAAGTCAAATACTGTCCGTCAGCGAATAAAATAAAAAAAGCTTCGCGGGCGGCCTGTCTTGCCGATGGTAACAGCGGCAGTAATTTTTTAAGTCGACCTACGATCTATTACGGTCACGGTATTGATAATCCGGCCGGGCGGGTCAACGTCCTTTATTGGGATGGACATGTCGGTTCAACCACTAAAACAGTAGTCGAGGGCTACAGCTATCCTAGCGGCACCTTTTTTACAAGTCTATAAACTTTGACCTTGCGTCAGTTCATTTTAATCATTAAACAGGAGTATATTTTATGTATATCAGAAAACTTTTTTTATTCTTATTGTTTGTCGTGTCAACTGCTTCATTCGCATCAGACGCATGCTTCACAACTGATGCCAACACCATTGTCCACTGGCAATTCAACGACAATCTTGATGATTCCGGTCCAGCTGGTTTAACTGGTAAAGCAGCGAAAGCAGAATTTACCGAAGGCAAGTTCGGCAAGGCCGTCATCGGTGCGCGTGAGATTGGGATTTCCGGCAAAAAAGGTTTTGAAAAACTTGGAGAGCATTTTACGATTAAAACAGTATTCAAAATTCACTCTCTGAAAGAAAAACAGCAGGCAATAGTATGGAAACGCAGCAATAAACCGCGTCACGGTTTTTTAATTCAGATATTGAACAGCAAGCCGTTATTCTGTTTTTATGATGCTCTAGGTAAACAGTACCATATATACGGACCGACTCTGCTCAAGACCGATTTAAATCGATGGATTACGCTGACCGTCTCGTATAATGGTGAAAATATGGTGATGACCATTGACGGACGCCGTGTGGCAAAGAAGAAACTTAAAAATATTGTTATGGTTCCCGGGCAAGGCTACTTATACATCGCTTCTGCCGGGAAAAGTCGGATATTGCAGGGTGAGGTTGACGAAATATTGATAACGACAACGGTTGAACATACGCCTCTGCAAGCAACCAGAACAACTCCGCCTGTAGTAAAAAAAAAACTATCTAAGGTAGCATTTTTTCAGCCTATTCCCGGTGCCTTGTATTTCAATTTCTCATCGCCCTATGCGAAACCGTTCAACGGGTTTAAAATGGTGGATGTTAATACCATGTACGGGGAGAAGAGCCCATACGGTTGGATTTTCAAAGGTAGCCGAGGGGAAGTCTCACAGAGCCTCTTTCAGCGTAAAAACAAGGTGGGCTATGCCTATCCTGATAATCTGACCGGCACGGCTATACATTTTCGTGGGGGGCAGGAAAATTTAAAATTCAAAGCTGATATTAAATCGGGGAAATATATTGTTGTACTCTATCTTGATGCTTTTGCAGATGGTGGAAAAATGTATAATATATTACCTTACAAGGTATATACGAATGGTAAACAGGTAGTTGACCGCAGAGTTACCCGGGAAAGTTTTTTCAAAGATTTTTACCGGGAATTTGCTGACCGGTATGAGTGGCGTCCAGGTACGGATATCTGGAATAAATATCTTAAGGATGAAGTCAATATATATCAGTTTCCGGTTACTGTGACGGACGGTCGTCTTGAGCTGGAATTTAAAATGCCGGCCAAACATTTCGGCTTGGTAGGCCTGCTTTCGCTCAATGGCATTATTATCGCGCCAGCAGGTGAAAAAAAGGCAATTACAAGCACTCTGGATGATATCGAGCAGGAACGCCGCCGTCAGTTTCAATCTCATTATAAAGAGGTAATAATCCCCGAGACGAATCCCCTCCCGCAACTTTCCGCCGCAGTGAAAAACCTTGGATATGTCCCGTTTTCACGATATTTTATGAAACAGGTGTTTCCCAATACCATCCCTTTGAAATCAGAAATCGAAGCACCGCTGTCATCATTCGCCGCTCAGGATCAACGCCAGATTATGACATTTTCACTCTATCCACTGAAAACTTTGCAAAATGTTAAAGTCTCAATCAGCGATTTAAAATCAGCAAACGGCGGCACTATTAAGATTAAGGATTTGAAAATATTTCGCGTTCGTTATATTGAAGAACCATTGAATTACAAAAAGATTGGTGATTGCAGCTATATGCCGCTAGGCAAACTGCTGGTCGCAAATAAACCGTTTACGGTGACAAAAGGGGTGACGCGTCGTTATATGCTGGAGATCAACACCCCTGAAAACGTTCAAGCCGGAAATTACCGTGGATCAATAAGTATCAAACCGGACAATGCACCGGAATATATATTTAAAGTAACCTTCAAGGTCTACCCGTTTAAGCTGGAAAGTTATGCGGACGACGACGAGCGCGTCTGGATATACTATCCATGGGCAACGGATTTCAGATACTACAAAGGCATCTTGTGGGATGAGAAAACTAAATGGCAACGAATAGCTACTGATGTGGCGATGATGAAAAAATATTCAATCGCACCGACTGTCGGGTTTGATTGGTTTATGACTGATGATGAACTGATACGCTTTATGGAAATTTACCAGAAACACAATTTTCGCGGTATGGTTACATATGGCGGTTATAAATTTCTGCATATTGTTGACAAAATAGAAAAAAATCCCGGTAAGCACGGCAATTATAGTGCATTTATCAAGCGTATGAAGGAGATCGAAGTGTTGAGAAAAAAGTATAATTGGCCGAAATTTGCCTATTACACTACGGCAGAAATTCATAATGGAATGCCCGGTTATCTGGAAGGGAAATGGGCTATCGAGCAGATGAAAAAAGCAGCACCGGAAGCAACTTTGTTCTGTCTGCCGAATCGCGTGGAGGAGTTTGAGGTCATGCTTGAGTCCAAAGTTGACATTGTCGGCCCAAATGCCATTTCGATGCGCGAGGATGTGGTCGAGGATATTAAGGATGCCGGTAAAAAATTATGGTTCTATGGCTGGGGTCGCGAACGTTTTCGTTGTGGGTTGATCGGTTGGCGACTGGGGACCCGTGGAGGATTGAAGGAGTGGTGGACAAAAAGTTTACGCAAACCGCTGAATCCTTATGACACCTCAAGATATTTTGATGCCTGGAACGACGCACCGCCGTATGAGGGGCCAAACGGAGTTATTCCTACACTGGGGCTTGAGGAGACTACTGCCGGCCGGCTGGATTTCCTCTACCTTGCAACGTTGGAACTTTGGCTGCAACGTGTGGAGAAGATAAAAACTCCGGCGGCAAAGCAGGCAATTGCGGCAGCAAAACAATTGCTCAGCGAACTCAAGAAACGAGTAAAGCCTGACTATTACTTCTATTATCGCAAAAAAAAGGAACTGCGCGGTACCGGTGTCGGCCGACTCGACTACCGGAATAAAGAAAAAGTTTTCAATTGGCCAGTTGAGGATTATATTAAAATACGGCGGCGTGCTGCAAATATTATTGTCAAACTCAAGGAGGTTGCCGGCCAATGATTCGCATATTCTCTATCTGTATCATTTATCTGTTAGCGTTAGGTGCCAATGCTAAGGAGCTTAAAATAGCCTCTGGGAATATCTCAAAAGCAATGTTTTCACCTGATGGCAAACTGGTCAGCTGGGCAGTTAAAGTTGGGCGACGGCATTCCATATTTATCCGTCGTGCCGATGGTCTGGACGAGGCGAAAAAATTATTCACCCCGCTTTACAAACGTACTTTTTACAGTTGGAGTCCGGACAGCAAAAGCATTGCCTGTTCCGGCAAGCAAGGTCGAAAAAAAATATTGACGCTGATTGATGTTGCTTCCGGGAAAAGCAAAATTTTAGGTGAAGGCTTCAATCCGGTATTTATGCCCTCAGGTAAAAAATTACTTTTTTTCACCTTGAATAACTTATGTGTCATTGAATTGAAATCAGGTAAAATAAAAAAATTATCAAATTTTCCGCAACGTCAATCTTTTGAGCGCATTGCAGTTGCCGGACAAAATATCTATTTTTCCTGTAACGGCGATTTGTGGTCTGCGACGCTGGAGAAGCAGGCCAAAATGTTGGTGGATCATAAACGACAAGGCATTACTCAGCCGTTTATTCAAAATCCGGTTGCCTCGCCTGATAATAAAACCGTCTATGTCAGCCTGATCACTGACGGACTCTATGCTCATGCCACTGATAATATACTGGGACGCTACACGCTTAACAGCGATTCCATGAAAACCCTAACCGAGGCTAATTCATGGACGATGCGACCGGACGGCCGTCAGATAATATATTGTCTTGGCGGAGAGTTGAAAATATATCCAGGGAATAAAAAAATATGCCGTGGCTCTGAACCGATATTTTCCCCGAATGGCAGAAAACTGCTTTACCTGGTCAGTTCAGGCTGGGACGATCCGGCAAAACTGATGATCCGCACAATGACACTAGTTAACCCGAGTGGCTTAAATGAAATAAGTTACCCCTGTTCAAGTGATAATTCAATGCAGCCAGCCATGTGGTATGCTCCCGTTGAACAACAACATACCGTCCCTTTATTAGTCGGCTTGCATACTTGGAGCGGCAATTACAGACAAAGCTCCGGTAAATCCTACTACAAGCAGGCGGCAAAACGCGGTTGGGCATTTATATTTCCAAACTTCCGCGGTCCCAACCGAACACCGGATGCAATGGGTTCAGATAAAGCGGTGCAGGATATTGTTGACGCAGTCAAATATGCGAAAAGCCATGCAAATATCGATCCGAATCGCATCTATCTTTGCGGAGCCTCCGGCGGCGGTTTTATGGCAATGCTCATGGCCGGCCGGCATCCCGAAATCTGGGCTGGAGTATCAGCCTGGTGCGGGATTTCAGATATTAAGGCGTGGCATGCATACAACAAAAAGAAAAAGAGTGGTTATTACAGACACATTGAATCAGCACTCGGAGGAGCTCCGGATACCGATAAACAAGCCGCCATTCGAGCCGTGCGGCGTTCGCCTGTTACCTGGCTGAAAAATGCAGAAAAACTGCCGTTGGATATCTGGCACGGGGCAAAAGATAAAATCGTCCCGGCAACCGAAGGGAAAAATGCTTTTACTGTTGTTGTCGGCAGCGAAATACCTGATGATGCAACCCATCCGGCAAAGATTGGCAAATATAAAATTTTGAGCCGGAAAACATTCAACACTACCCGCTTGACAATATTCAATAGCGGTCATACAATTCTTTACTCGGCCGCCATCGAATGGTTGGCATTGCAGTGCAAGGGCAAACCTGTTGTCTGGAATCATGCCTCTGGAGTTACAGATAGCAATAAAATTGAAAAATAAATATGGGAAATAAACTATGAACTGTCGCGAAATATTTGTCAATGACCGTTTGTCTATTGCGATAACTTCACTGCAACGGCTGGGTAATAAAATATATCTCGGACTGACCGGCGGCGCGCAGGCACTGGCGGTATATGATGTCGAACATGAAACTATCGAAATGTGCCCTCCCGTATTCCCATGGGTAAACGAACGTGGTTATTGTACCAAAATTCATAATGCCCTCGGAGCTTTGCCTGACGGTTCACTGGTTATGGGCGAAGGTAATCACTTTACCTGGGACGGCATTCCGGTAACCACTAACTATTTTGATACAGAATTACCGGAATATATGCTGGAACGTAAAAAACGTCAGGGGTTTCCTGACGTGAAATACAGCGATTTTTGTTTGGCGAATCTGGAGAACTGGGATAGAATGACCAGTGATCCGGGGGGCAAGATTGTTCGCTACAGTCCGGAAGCAGATACAACGGAGATTATCGCGGAACTGCCGCAATTTGCCTACACCCAGTCCATGTTAGTCGATACAAACCGACAGCGCGGTTTTGGTCACACTATCCCCGATAATCATTTTTTTTATATTGATTTTACCACTGGTAAATTAACCGATTTCGGTCATATTTCAGACTACGCCCAGCACAATATGGTTGTGACCCCTGATGGAACCTGTTACGGTGGCTGGCTTGACCGTGCCGATGGTTCATTAAAGCTGTTGAAATTTGATCCCGAAGAGATGCGTTTACGTTATCTGAACAATATTATTCTGCCGGATGTCGGCTGTAAAGTGGCCGGTAACCAGGGGATTGACGAATGGATTGTGACGCGTGACGGCAGAATATTTATGGGCACCGTAGCCAATGCGTTGCTCTTTGAATTCCACTGGACTGAAGAAAAATTTGAGTTGATCGCTACGCTAGGCGAAGGTGGACGCGTCACCAATATGGATGAGGACGACGATGGCAATATATGGATAGGAGCCAACTATCCGCACATGCATCTGATCCGCTTTCAGTTGGACAGTAGAGAAATTACCGATATGGGCCGTTTGAATGACAATCATTCACGTTGTTATTTTCATGCATCATGCTACCATAAAGGCAAGTTATATCTAGGCGAGACAGATGGGTTTTCACCATCATTACATATTGTGGACTTAAACAATCTTAGAGGATTTTAATTATGGGTAACAGTTATCTTGCACAACCCAGAATGATGAATATGGGATTTCACTATACTGCTCAATTCAGTCGGCGTACTCGGGTTAATGTGATGGGATTAGTTGATCATTCAACTCCGGCATGGGAAGAATGGTACAAAAAAACTCACGAATATGAAGCTCTGCAACAAATGGCCGATGCCGGTTATGAACTGATTGAAATCCACTTTCTTTACGGTTTCGGCTTGAAGAACGAACGGCATGAGGTTGAACTTACCAGAAAAATGACTGCCAATGCCCACCGTGCCGGACTCAGAGTTGTTGGCTATTTTCAGTTCTTTTCAGTGCAGCAGGAGCTTTTTTTCAGGGAAAACCCCTGGGCTGAACAATGCCTGCAACTTAAGGCTGACGGCACTAGGCACCAATATGATTATGACCGTCCAGCACTCTGTTTTTCACATGAAGCGGTCAGGCAATACTATCTGGAGGGCATTGAATTAGGCTTGAATAATTGCGACCTTGATGGTATTCGGCTCGACAACGATTACTTCAGAGGATGTTATTGTGAAAAATGCCGCGAACTTTTCCAGAACTATTTAATGGAAAAATTCAATCCTGAAACTGCTGAAAGAGTTTTTGGGTTCCCTGATTTACGTGGTATTGTCATGCCACCACAGCAACGCGGTTCGGATCCCGTCTGGCTGGAAATGGTCAAGTTTCGGCAGCAGCAGCGGCAAAATATGATGATGATACTGAAAAACAGAATACGTTCCATCAAACCTGATGGTATTTTGGGTGGTAATCCGGCAGTTAACCGTCGAGTCGAGGATGCGTCACGCATTAATGTCTATCTACCCGATCTGGGCGAAACCCATGATCTTGTTTGTGCAGAAAATTCTCTGTTTCCGACCCGCTATAAAGATACAATCCGCGGTCAATATTTAATCTATAAATATGGTCAAGTTGCAAACTTCAGCGTTTTTGCTTCACATCATCTCTATCGTGACGGTCGCATCCGCTGGCCAGAATCAAGTGAAGAATGCGCTTTATCATTATTTGAGGCCCTGACTTTCGGCGGTCATACGCCATGCACCACCTGGGGGATGCGTAAAGATGGCAATAAAACTTTGTATCAGCGTCCGGAATTTATGCGGGCAACAGGCATAGTGGCAGAATTTCTCCATCACCACCGCGATCTATTTACCGGTGTTGAATGCGCGGCAAACGTCGGTATTTACACCAACCGTGAATCCCAAATAGCCGATGCTGAAAAATGTTTTGCCTCATTACAAGGTGCAGTGCTCTCATTACTGAAAGGTAAAATTCCGTTCCGCCTAGTGCCATTCGACACCCCTGAATCACTTAACGGTCTGAAATTACTGGTTGTTCCGAATGTGCGCCTGATCAGTGATGCTCAACTTCAGCTGTTACGAGAATTCACGGATCAAGGTGGGACAATTTTGTTAACCGGCGAAAGTGGCAAGTTCGATGAATATTTTCTGGCCCGCAAAGCTCTTCCGGCGAATACAGGATTTGTTCGCATTCAAGCTACACCAGAGGCAATTGATCTACAACATGTCGACCGTGACAGCAACTATAAAAACCTGCCGTTACCGCTGGGAATCGATGAATTTATAGATAAAGTCCAAGCATTGACACCACTGCCGTTCACTATAACCGGAGGATATTTTGTCTCTACAGAACTATTCCGAAGAGAGAACGGTACCTTAATTATCTATCTGCTGAACTATGACAATACCAACCCCGCCAATCTGAAAATTACTTTTGCGGAACCAGTCAAGTTATCGGCAATCCATACCCCGACAGAGTTTGGCCTTAATAATGCAGAATTCAAACATAATGAATTAAATATTGAAAATCTGCATACATTCGCAACAGTTGAAATTATTCAGACAACTTGATAATTTTTAATTACGAAAACGGCAAAAAGATCCGGCACTAGAAATAATATTTAAAAAAAACGCAGGGCTATCTATCCGACCATCCCTACGGATTTTGCTACTTTTCATATTGACGCATGGCCTATTTTAGTGCTTTCCGCTTATTCTACAAACAGGGAAAATATTTTTCAGTTTTTTTTACAAGTGGTTATTGACTTATAGGACGGTATATGGTATAATTGATGGTATCTTTAATATTAAGAACTAAAAATACTAATTAGCACTCATGCAAAAAACACGCTAAAGCTGTGAACTCCGACAAAAACTTGCAATCGCACACCCTTTACGAGCAGCATCTAGTTATAGAATATTATGAGAACTGAACATTAGTGATAAAATTATTTTTTGACAATTAGCAATCAACCATAAAAAAGAGATAAGGAATATGATGAATAAAATAAAAAGACTAGTCACGCTAGTCTTAACTTTAGCCACCATCTGCCTGTTTAGCCATAAAAGTTTTTCCATGCCTGACCTTGTTCCCATGCCGAAACAGTACAAGGCGACCGGCGGAACATTTATGGTTTCAGGGCAACCTATTTTCATCGTAAAAGGCAATCGTCAGTGCGAAATCGCGGCTGAAGAGCTGGCGTTACGAATTAGAGAACTTGGTGGACGGCCGGGACGGATTATGTCGGTTGACAATGGGTCGCAATCCGGAATCTATCTGCTTCCGGTAATGGATAAAACTGCAGGCGAGCTCAAAAGAGAGTTGTCTCTGAAAATCACTCGAACTGATCCCGGCCCACAGGGCTATCTCATCCGTACATTGAAAGACCGTATCGTTATCATCGGCAGCGACAATGTCGGTACATTATACGGCGCAATGACATTGCGCCAGATGATGGAGCAAGACAAAACGGGCAATATTTACATCACCTCTGCCGATGTTGATGATAAACCCGATTACCGCTATCGTTGCGCAGTTCGTGCTGGGAAGAAATACGAAGCCGGAACTACTGAAGGCATCGATTTAATGATGCGGTTTAAAATCAATATTCTAGATTACATGTTTAAAAATCATGGGGATATTCGCAGTGTAAATCCTGTGCAACGCAAGGCGATTAAGATGGTGAACCGTTATGCTGTCGAACGGGGTGTCTACCCGTCTATGTTCTGCCATACCAAAGTTGGTACCCCGAGTTATGACAAGATAGATCCCAAGAGCTGGGATGGAATTTATAATTATAGTGATCTCTATTCATACTACCGTTTCGATCTGCATGCCAAATACATTGCACGTTCCGCTGAGTTTTTCCGTGAGCATAACTTCAAGATGCTGTTTCTCCATCCCGTTGATGGTGGCGGGATCAAAAATCCTTCCCACTGGAATGATCGCAGTCCGACAGCCAAAAAGATGTGGAAGGACAATGAGCGTTGGAAACCAATGTCGAAGATATATAATATGTGGTATAAAGCCATAAAAGATAAAGAACCGGAGGCGATAATAAGCATCTGCCAGTATCCTTACAGTGCAATTTACGGGAACCCGGAGTTCTGGAAGAGCCAGGGAGTCAGTGATAGAACCGGTCGTGCAGTGAGTATTGATTACTGGAAGCAGTTGAACAAAACACTACCCACAGATATTAGACCATTATCCTGGACCTATCTGAGACATGGCATGAAGGTATTTAACAGCTGTTTTAAAGATCGTCCGATTGCTATCTATCAATTTTGTCTCGTTCCAATCGGTTTTTTCCCAACTTTTTCAAGATTTATCAAAACAAGCTATCTGGGCAATCCTGAGGATATCTCCTATCTTTCATGGAGTTTACCCTATACCAGCTGGATGAATTATCTGTGCTTTAACGAGTATTCCTGGAACGTCAATGCGCCTGGCAGCGCAGAGATAAAAGGAAAATATATTCTCTATAACCCTGATCGCGACCACAGCGATTCAGAGCCTGAAGAGATTATAAACGACTGGTTGCCACGAGCCTGCCGGGCCTTTTTCGGCAAGGAGGTAGGAGACAGAATAACTCCTTTATATCAGAGTGGCATTCAGCACCGGTATATATTAGGCAATGCGGATAGACTTTTCAACCGTCTCAACCGATTACTTTTTGATACGGAAGCGGATGCAGATCCAACCAGACGCAAAACAGATTTATCTAAGCAGATAAAAAAAATGAAAGGACGACTTGTTGATTCTTCCGACCGTATGGCAAAACAGGTCAAGGCAACGGCAAAGGCAATGGAGGCACTTGCTGAAGCTTACAAATATATTGACACTCTGGGCGCTTATCAGCGCAGGATTTTCATTCACTATTTCCGCCGTGCACCTTACTGGCATGCCTGTGCCATAGCCAAATATGCGGTAAAAAAAGCACTGGAACTTCAGCGTGAAAGTCGGTTCAATAAAGCAAAGCAAGTATTAAAACAGGGGCTAGCTGACTATGAACATGCCAGAGCTGAGGCGGATAAAATTGCCGCGGCAACTGCCTCCGAGCCGGATATGTATATAGTCTCCAGGAGGAATAAACCGTTGGGTGACATCATGCCATCAGTCAATAAGATCGAGGCTAGTCTGAGAGACAGCCTAAAGAGTGCAACGCTAGCTTTGTCTCCCCGTATGCCGGGCAAGTACCTGATGGTTGGCATATTTAAGGGTGTTGGAGCGAAAAGTACCAAAGCATTTTTTGACGGCTTTAGTAATGTCAAGGCTAAGCTTATTGGGTCACTGGCTTTGAACGTTCTGGATCGCTTTGACTGTGTATTCATGCTGCAGACCAGCAAAATTAGTGAACAGGAGGCTAAAGTTAATTTGGTACGCTATGTCAAGGAAGGTGGTGGTGCAGTATTGTTCCAGCACGACCTCTGCGGACGCGGTGGTCGTTCAGTTTTCGGCAACAGCACTCCATTCCCACAGATCAGCCCCAAAAGCAAAGGTAGCAAAGTCGGCAAGAAGTTGCGTGTGGTAAAACCCCATGCATTGCTGCCGGGGTTAAAGCAAGGCGAACAGATAAACCACATGTACTATGACCACATCATGCCGGTTCAGGGTAAGGACGGAGTTGTGCTTGTCAGAGATAAAGATGGTGAGGCGGTTATTATCGCGGGAGAATATGAACATGGGAAAGTGGTCTTTGATGGCACGATAAATCTCCTGAGTGATAAAAAGGAGGACAAGGATGCGGCATTGCAGGGCATCAACAAAGTGATTGCCAGAGGGTTTGTGGAGTGGGCGACCGGGGTCAAACTCATCAGGAAGAAATAAGGAACGACAATGAAGAAATATCGAAGTTATTGGTTATGTTTGTTAATGTGGGCAATCTGTTTGCTGAGCGGCTCCGCTGTCAGTCACGCACTCGAGATTTCCAAACCGACAGTTTGGCAGGGAACAATGGAGGTTGTTGATAAAGTAAGAATCCAAACCGGTGCATCCCTTACAATCAAGCCGGGAACGAAAGTTGTTTTTAAAGGTGAAGGAAGCATTTTTATTCAAGGAAAACTTCAAGCTGAAGGCGTGACATTCGTTGCTCAAGGTATTCTGGATAAATTTCCGCGCATCAAATCTTTCATGGCTACAATCGTTCTGGAGAAGTGCAGTTTCAAAAATATTGTCTCCACCCATGTCAAATACCAGAACCCGGGAATCCAGTTTACTTATGGCAAGGTTGTGATTCGCGATTGTGTTTTTGAGCATGGCTCGGCCATTGATTTGGTGCTTATTGTTGATGCTGTTTTCGAAAAGAACCGCATCCTGGACCCCGTGTCAGGATACGGGGTGGTGTTACGGCAGTGTCGGGAAGCTATTGTGAGTGGTAATACCTTTCATTCTCAGGGACAGCAGAGACGCACTAAGTTGCTGTGGATTGCGGGAAAACGTGCGATGAAAAACCAGATTACAGCCAATCGGTTTTTCGGTGGAGCCATGACAACGTCTATCGAGTTCACCCAGCTGGCAAGGAATAATATTATTAAACGGAATCTGATTGCCGATGGAGCGAAAGGTATTGTTATCGGGAGTGCAAGCACGGGTAACAGCATCATCCAAAACGCGATTATGGACTGTTACAGCGGCATTGTTTTCAAACACAGCGGCGCCAACAATGTTATTCAGAATTGCGTTATCTGGAATGCGAAAGCCGCATCCGTCAGCGTAACGTCACCGTTTGAAGTAACCATTATGAACACTGTGTTGAGCGGTGGTAAATACGGGCTTTTTTTGGGCAAAGATTCCGGTTCTGTTGTCTTGAAACATAATCTTTTCTGGAATACTAAAAAGGACTTTGCCAAAGAAGACATGCGTATTAAGCACAGTGCAAATATTCATGCAGCTCCCTTGTTTGTGGATGCTGACAATGGAAACTTCAAGCCACAAGCAAAACAGTCAGGGTATGGTGTCGACTCCCCGCTATTGGGTGTGGGAAGCAAAAATAATAATATAGGGTTGTATCCATGAATCAAGCAATTGATTTTTACGAAAGGCGCATTTTACAAAAAACAGCCGATATTCCTATGCGGTCTCCTTGGGAAAAAAGGGAACGCTTGGAAATTCTGGAGCTTGCCAAATTATGCTTGGGAGTGAGGGATGAGTGGATTCCGGAAATCAAAGCAGAGTTGCTTCATGCTATCAGCGTACCGGATTTTCTTTGTGAATGTTTGAGTTTTACGTCGTGGCCGGGAGTAATAGGCACCGCTATGCTTTACAAACCTGTCACAAAAAACAGTAATCGTTTGCCGCTGGTTATTTTATGTTGCGGACATGGGGCAAACGGTAAATTAACCCCAGCATATCAGTTAATGGCACGTCATATTTGTCGACAGGGAGCCGTTGTGCTGGTACCGGATAACATTGGACAGGGTGAACGAAGTGCTATGGGGCATCATGGCAGTATTGGGCCGTTTGCACAAGGCGGGAGTCTGCAGGGACTCATTGTCATGGAAACAATGGCTTGGGTACGCTGGGCACAGGCGAACGCCCTCATTGATTCAACCCGGATTGCCGCCATTGGTAATTCAGGTGGAGGTGTCTTAACTCTTTTTCTGGCGGCTTTCTGTCCCGAATTGGCTGTAGTATCTTCGTCTGGATACCCCTCATCATTCGAATTTATCGCTAGAAAAGAAAAGATTCACTGTGCCTGTAACTTACTGCCGGGGATTATCGGGCGTTTGGAAATGTGGCACTTGCTGGGCTGTTTCGCTCCCAAACCGTTGTTGCTGTTTCAGGGGATTAATGATCAGCTGTTTCCCATTGACATTTTTCTTTCAACAGCTCGCAAAGTTCAAAGAGTCTATGATGAATCTAAGAGCACAGACAGCTTTCATTATCACCAAATTAATGGGGAACATAGTTGGAATCGTCAGAGTCGCGAGGTGGTTGGAGCATTTCTTGCCAAATACCTTGAGGTGTCTAGAATACCAAGTCTTGATTCTGAAGAGTTACTTTCGGTAAGTGACGTTGTGATAACAGAGTGGCCTGAAAATGCTTTACGGACGGATGATATTATACCGTCTATAACTGGGCGAAAATGCAGCCAACAGCAGCAACTTTGGGATATCTATCCGCCTTTAATGCCAGATAATATTGAAGATACCCCAAGAGTGCCTCGAGGCAAAATGAGACATTTTTTTGCTCAACTTGAATGTTTTATGACCTCAAGAGGATTTTAAGTACCTAATGTTTAGTTTTAATATTATCGCTATATAGAGACTGTTTAACCTTTTAAAAAACTTAGGATAAAAAGATGCAAAAAACAACAAAATTTTTAATGATTCTACTGGTAGCCGGAATGTCACTTATGCTTAATGCGGGGAATGGCCGGATAAAAATACCTACAGCAGGCTGGCGGATAAATAATTTCAGAAAAAAGGATTGCGGAGCAACATTATCATTTGAGAAGGCACCTGACGGGAGTAACGCTGTTATGGCTGGATTTTTCGGTAAAACCCGCACAAATGTGATTTGGCCTGAGATAAAAAAACAAAATAAAAATTGGCCTGAGGCATTTCATGGTTTCAGTGGTTATTTCTGGAATGACGGTAGACTGGTAACGTTGAGGATTCATTTTGGGATTAAAACGGGAACCCAATTTATAGCGACTTTTAAACTTGATCACAAAGGCTGGAAACAAATCCGCACGGTCAAGGTGACAAATTTCCAGGACAAGTCAAAGGCAATGAAATTGATTCCCAGGAATATAGCCTCTATTTTCTTCGAAATACAAAACCGCAATAATGTGAAAGTGGGCATCAGCGAATTAAACTGGGAAAGTTCCGGTGTACCGCTCGCTAAATTGGACTTTGGCAAATCATCTGACAGTGTGCGAGCCGGCAAAAAGCCTGTTATTGATGGTGACTTAAGCGATGCTGTCTGGCAGAATACAGTCGAACTGCCATTGGCAAACATGTCGCTTGAAAAGAAAAAAGTCAGCAATAAAAGCTGGGCAAAAGTTACTTATGATGATGTTAATGTTTACCTGGCGGCATACCTTGGGTTTCCCAGGGGAACAAAATTAAAAGATCAGATAACTGAATTTGACGCGGGATTATGGGAGGGCGAGGATGTAGAGTTTTTCCTCTACCCACGTTCAGACCCACGGATGTATTATCAGTTTATAATCAATCCCAGAGGTACCCGGGCCGATTTAGCAAAGATCTTTGATCAGGTTGATGATCGTATCAGGATGAAATTCAAAGATTGGAATGGTTCATGGCGAGCTATGGCAAAGGTTTATGACGATCACTGGACTGTGGAAGCAGAGATTCCATGGACAACCATTGACGCTGATAAGGTGCCGGAATTTCTCCAGTTTCAGGCATTAAGATGTGATAAGACCACAACTTCACCTGAACACCCTGTATGGAGCCCGGTATCACGCAAAGCTACTAACGGGTTCGGGGTTTTGAATCTGACAGATCACCTAAATTCTCCGGTGCTTATCAGTGATCTGAATTTAAAGCGGCTTGAACCGGGTAAAGTTGAAGTTACTGCCAGGCTGTCTTGCGATAAAATCATTGGTAAAGTAACATTGTCAGCCTGGTATTCAGCTCCTCATTCGCCTCCCATAGAATTTACGAAAAAAATTGCTGTCAATAATAAAACTACTGCCGTTAAATGGATTTTAGATACAAAAACTTCAGTAAACGGTTATCATAAGTTTGTTTTAAAGGTTAGTCCGGCAGATAAACTGCTTGCTGCTAATTGTGCTGAATATACTTTTAATCAGATGCTGCCGGCAAAAGTTAAATTTTCCGACATCTATCTGAATCCACAGCCCAAAAAAGTCAAATGGGGCAAAGGGCGATTTATTCCACGCAGTGGTGACCAAATTGTGATACCGGCAAATGCTTCTTCGAGAATGATTACAACCGCTGAATATCTGGCTGATAGAATCTATGACTTTTATGGTATACGGCTAAAAGTTGAAAAAGGTGGAACCGGGCGTATCAAACTTAGGATAGATAAATCTGAGGTGATGAAAAAAGGAGCTCCGGACTGGCATGAAGCATATTTGCTGAACGTTACACCGCAGGAAATTAAAATTGTCGGAGCTGGCGAGGCTGGACTTTTTTATGGAATAATTACGTTAATGCAAATCTCAGCGGCCAGCAAACAGCCTAACACGCCGATAATCGCAGTTGATATTATCGACTGGCCTAATTTTACCAAACGGATATCTTCTGTTTACCAGCAATTCCATAATAAGAAATCAGTTAATGGCAGTAATGGTTTTGTCATTGCCAGAATCAAACATTGGATCAGATCCAGAGTGGCTGGAAACAAAATAAACTACCTTTCCTTCTGTTTCGCGGATCAGGTGAATTATCCCTCCAGACCTAAATTGCACCACCCCAATAATTTCACCCCGGCTGAAGTACGTGAAATTTTCGATTTTGCCAGAGAATATTTTATTGAAGTATTTCCAGCGGCGATGTTCGGGTCTCATTCCTTATCATGGACTAAACATTATCCGGAACTTATTGACAAAAAATTTGGCCGAACCCAATTGGATGTTGCCAATCCGGAAGTCTATAAACTCATGAAAGATATTTTTACCGACATGATTGAGATGGCTGGGCCACAAACCCGTTATTTTAATACCTGCAATGATGAATGGTGGCATAAATCCTCTCTCAGAACTCAAGCCAATACAGTTTACAAAGGAAAGACCAGGCAGGAATGGTTTTATAAGTTCATCATGGCCGAGTATAATATTCTGAAAAAACTGGGGGTGAAAATGATTATGTTCAATGACATGCTTAACCCGAAACATGGTGGCGGTCCTCCATTCAATTTAGCTAAGGTGGCAGAAAAATTACCCCGTGATATAATCATGTCGACCTGGTCTTATTCCAATGAACCTTTTATTGAAATGGGGTTTAAAGAGACATGGCGTACGGATAACGGTTTTAAGGCTGATCACCGTAAACCGGCAAAAGGGATTGTTGGGTTTGGACAGATTCATTATCTTATTTTTGATTCATTATTTCATTCATCCGGATTGGTCAGATGGCTTGGATACGGGTTTCACACCGAATTGCAGATGGCAAATTATGCGTGGAATCGTGATGATAAAATTTGTCTGCCGATGCCTGAATGGACTATGAGCTATATGCCAAACCTGATGGGAACATATAGTATGTTACCGAATCCAGCGGCAGGGCATAAACTTATCCCGATTGATTTTAAATATGATAAAAAGTTGACTGCTAAACTGAAGTTGAAGAGAAATATCACTGTTGGTGATATCCCAATGGCGGGTGGTGCGGTAAAGATAACCCCGGGTAAACCATTTAAAATTAAATTCTCCGCAAATATTCAACTGTCAAGTTTGTATATTCTGGATAATGTTATGCTGCCGGATAAGGGTAACGTAGTAAAATTACAAAAACAATTCAAACAACCCAAATCAGGTAGACCTTATGGATTGAGAATTGGGAAATATATGCTTAATTATGCTGATGGCACCAAAGCGGAAAAGGCGATACTGCTGGGGCGTAATATAACTTTCCTGAAGTATACTGATCCGCGATGTCGATATATTAAAGAAGGGCGCGCGGTATACCCGTTGCGCCATGATCAAAGTATGGCTCTTTTGCAAATAGAATGGGTAAATCCCTATCCTGCAAAAACAGTCACCTCTTTTGAAATTATACCGACAATAGCTAATGCTCCGATTGTCCTCGCAGGCATTACTGTACGTAATATAAAAAATGCAAAGCCGTGACAAATTGCGGTTATTGAGGCATTACGCGCCTTTGGTAATTATTTTCAGATTTTTTCATTATGGGTATTGACAATTAGGACGGTATATGGTATAATTAATGGTATCTTTAAGATGAAAGTTAAGTATTAAGCAATAAAAATGAGACTAATATGTTGAGTACGATCACAGTTGAACCGCTTTATGAGAAGGTAAAAAAACAGTTGCTTGCTTATATTGAAAGTGAGAAGCCTAAAGTATTGCCGCGTGAAAAAGATTTAATCAGGCTTTTTGGTGTATCACGCAATACTGTACGACATGCTGTTCAGGATTTGAGTAACGCAGGCGTGTTGAATCCGATTCAGGGTCGGGGTACGGTCGTCCTTAAATATGCTGAAGATAAGATAGCTGATATTGGGGTAATCTGCACGGACAGCCTGGATATAACAGAGCTCTGGGTGGCGACAATGCTTAAAACGCTGCGCCAGTCTGCCCACACCGAAGGTTATCACCTGAACCTCTTTTTCTGCCATGATTATTCAATTAACCCATCGAATAATTCTGCCTATAGTTATTTGATAAATTCCGGAAAACTAGCTGGTCTGATACTAATGTCTGCTTTAAAATATGAAGATATCACATATATAAGAAATACCGGACTGCCATTTGTTACTGTTGACTTTAGATATCGTGATTTTGAACATCCGGCATTATTACCTGATTGTATGGAATCAATTGTAGCTTTTATCGATAAATATTCCAGCAATGGTCTAAAACAATTCGGTATTATAGCTAAAAGCACTGATGTTCTGCAAGAGACCAAGTGTTTTGGCCAAAATGATTTGATTATTGAAAATTGGGAAACATTGTTGCGGCGGAAAAATTTACCGGTTATACCGTATGATTTTAGTCTGGATATTGCTGAACAGGTCAGAAAGATGTATGCGCTGCCGGCAATGAAACGGCCACAGGTCGTTTTTACGCCGTTTATAGCTTACGGTCAGGAAGTTAAAACTATCCTGGCTGTATTTTCTGACTGGAAGCCTATTCATATCACCACTGAAATGAAAGGCTATGAAACAGGGATACCTGCAATCGTTGTTGATCAGGCAATGTACACTCGAAAGGCAATGGCTGTATTACATGAGATGATAACAGATAGTCAGACTGTTGAGGCTGTAAAGTATCAGACTGCACCAGTATATGAACATAAACATGCGCAGTTGGCCAGCGTGGCAGGGTAGAATATTTTACCATGCAATAGCTCATGGTGAGCTATCGTAAATTAACCACTAAATTAAGGATGAAAAGAGAAGCTATTCGCAGTAGAATCCTAACCAACAAACAAAAGGAGATATTATCATGAAATCAAGTAAAACAGAAAGCATTGGAGTTAAGTCGCAAGTAATTAATATTAAGAGCTTTACACTCATAGAACTCCTTGTTGTAATTGCGATTATTGCCATTCTGGCCAGTATGCTGTTACCGGCACTGAATAAAGCCAGAGATATGGCAAAGCAGATCAGTTGCACCAGTAATCTCAAACAGATTGGTCTTGCCACCGCCCAATATGCGCCTGATAATAAAGACTTTTTCCCTGGCTGGACGAGTGGGGGGGGAGCAGGTTCTAACGGTAAAATGTGGGATTATCAACTCTCCCAATATCTTGGATATAAATATAAATCGGGTCCGGCAGTTTATGACTGTCCATCATTGGCAACTATTGCGACCTCATATGCTCCATATCTTACTAACCGTAATTACTGGCGTGGATATTGGGTAAATACATTTATCTATACAAATATTTTTGAAATGGCACTGATAGATAAAATCAAAAACCCGTCAAAATATGTCTGGTTCGCTGAAAATGGCGCTCCGGGTGAATCGTATAAAGGCTATTTTACTGGCGGGAAACTGGAAAACATCTATACTTTCACTACTGCGCCTACCTCCGGGCGGTATTATGGTTGGCGGCATGGTGGAGATAAAAGTATGAATATATTGTTCGTTGATGGTCACGTGGCGACTCGCCGGCAAACAGCTCCTGCTCCTAACGGTGGAGCAGAAGGGGTATATCTTTTTTTCTCACCAAATACCAAGAAAGCATACTTTATGGATGGTTCTGCAGTTAATTAGACGGTACTCGAAAAGCCTTTATTTTCCGCATCACGAAAATAACAGGCTGTTCTCCGCTCCGTTTGTATTAATTGCAAAGAAAATTTTCAATTCATCAAAAATAGTAAATCAACTTTATCATTTGAGTTTAAACTATGTATTGTCTATTACTTCGTTTTCTACGAGTGCCGCTGGGACATTGCAGACTAGAGTAGCTTGCGACTTCTAGGTGCAAAGAGCAAATATGGAATTAAACTCAAAACTAGGAATTTTTAGAATATACGCGTAACTCTTTTGAAAGTAAAATAAGGAAAATTATTAATGAAAAAAAATAGTATATTACTTGGTTGTCTGATGTTGTTGGCAACTATCGTGTCAGGAGTAGAAAAAAATGATAAAGAGGTGGTTTTACTTGAGGCTGGGAAATCAACTTCAAAGACATTGTACTGCTCGACCTGCAGCTGGATAAAAGGCAGTGATTTTGCACCGAAAACTGAGCTGGTAGATTTTCAAAATGCCAAGTGGCTTAAATTTAATTATACCGGTAAAAGTGGTACCGGCAGGGCAGTAATTGTTATCAAAGATAAATTAAAAAAATTGCCCGAAACGGTTACTCCACGGGGAGTGACACTGGAAATATACTATCCGGACAGTGATTTTAAAAAATTGCCGGTTTCGGTGAATTTTGCAAACGGCAACAGTGTGGTAAAATATCTGGCACTAGAAAAAGGGGTGCATAAATATTATTTCGATACCGGTTGGAGCAGAAAGAAGATAATCCCACAGGATTGGCGTGGATTGTCAACAATTGTTCTGTCTATGTCCGTGGGCACGGCTCCGAACTTTTTACTGCGTAAAATATCGATAAAATTACACCCGAAGCAAACTACTACAAAAAACTTGAAAATTCTCAAAGTTCGTACAGTGCAGGAGATTCTGCCGGGTAAAGGTGCAGTATCGCTTAAATTCAATCGGCAATCTCCATTGAAAGTCAAGGTGGGTTATGATGCTGATAATCTATATGTTGATTCTTATGCTAAATACCCAGGCAAACCTTCAGCATCGTTTAAACCCGGCGATAAAGTCGGGTCAATATGGGGCGACGAATTGACCGAGTTTTTTTTTGACGGTTGGAACGATAATCGTTGCTCAATTCAGTTTGTGACCAATATGAATGGCGCGGTATGGGATGCCATGACGGCTTTTGACAGAACTGCCGCCATGGTTATTAGGCGCGATAAGGATTGGCAGTTAACCCATCAAAAAAAAAACAGTTTTTCTGGTAATGTCTGGAAGAACGAGCTAGCTCTTCCTTTAAAATCTATTCATGTGGACCTGAAACGTCAATTTATGGGATTTCAGATCGCTCAGGGATATGAGAAAAAACGTGGCGGTAAATTTAAAACGACCGTATGGGCACCATGTAAACGTTTCCCGTATCCGCGCAATTTCGGTCTGTTAGTATTTAATAAAAAACCGTTCGGTTCCGGTACCATCAGGATTACCGATGTCGTCGCAGACAAGGATACGGCATCAGGCAATACCGATTTTATCATTACCTGTCAATTGAATGGTTTCAGGTCAGGCGAATATACCTTGAAAAAGTATTTATCTGCTCCGGATAATACTTTTCAGCAGTTGGACAGTCAGACTATTAAGCTTTCAGGGAAAACTGTCGAACAGAAAATCACCCTTTCACACATCAAAGGCCTTGATGGGCTTTACACCTTTTACCTGGGACTTGTCAATAAATCAGGTGATATGCGTTTAAGTGCGATAAATGTTGAAAACGTTGTGGCATTACAGGATCTTTTCGGTCAACGCCTGTTTAGTCCAACTCCGAAACAGATAAAGTGGGGCAAAGGGCTGTTTTATACCGGTAAGCATAACATTATTTCGGTGCCGAAAAATACTACTGCCAGGATGTTGCTTACCGCTAAAATATTCAAACAGAAACTACTTGGATTTACCGGTATAAAATACCGGATAGTTCAAGGTGGGACAACAGGTATTGTTCTCAATATTGATGATACGGTTGTTCCAGCCAAAGTGAAAAAGAATTTACGCAAAGAGAGCTATAAATTACTGGTTACACCACAAAAGGTTACCATCACTGGCGGGGGCGAAGCTGGGCTCTATTATGGCTGTAAAACTTTTATGCAATTGATCAAACAACCGATGAAACGCACAGTTGAATCGCCGGTACCGGCAGTTGAAATAGTTGATTATCCTGATCTGCCAATTCGTTTTGTCAATCTGCTCCATCCCTGGCAGTTCTATAAAGGAGCGTTTAAAGAGCGACGTTCCATTGATTATTTAATTAATTGGGTGGATCGTTATGTAGCGGGTTCAAAATTAAACGTTTTTATCTGCAATATCGATTCCCTCGTCGAATATAAACGGCATCCTGAATTTAACGCGGCAAACTGTCTCTATTCACTTGATGACTTGGCGAAATTGGCAAAATACTGCCGGGATAATTTTATTGAGTTTGTCCCACGTTGGCAGATCGGCGGTCACGCCAGCTGGTGGCTGTTGCGGGTTCATCCTGAAATGAAGGAAAAGGATTACAAAAACCAGGCTGACATTACCCATCCTGAACATAATAAACTGGTTTTTGACTGTTTTCTCGATATCATTGAGGCAACTCAATGCAAGTATATAAATGTTGGTGGTGACGAATGGTGGCATAGTCCTGAAAAGGGTAGGAAACCGGCCAAATATCTGATGAACGGCAAAACTCGTGCTGAAGCATTTCTGGAGTTTTTCCAAGCCGCGTCAAAGTTCGGGCGTCAACATAATGTAAAAATTCTCACTCATGAGGATATGATCAATCCGCGCCACAATGGCACCCGTTATGATTTATACAAGATTACTGATAAACTACCGAAAGATTTGATTATCCTGCCGTGGGCGAGTAAAGATATCGGCATTAAATATTTCAATAAACTGGGTTTTACCCAATGGGTCAATCCAACCGGGGTATGGTTTCCGAAAAATATCGTGCCGCTGATTGACGGTTATGGTTGCAGTGTCTATTCTTTTTTCTGGTCATTGCCGATAACCGGTCCCAAAGTCGTGGTTGGCTATATTACCAACCTGCTGCGTGGTGCGGAATTTGCCTGGAATGCTAATAGTGATAACGGTGAAAGTATTACCATGCTGATAAGTTCAGGTAAATTGCCGGCTCTCATTAATATGTACGCGGAGTCGGCAAATCCTAAAGCAGCCGTTAAAGTGTATCCCATTGATTTGAAAACTGTGTACAACCGTAATTTTAACGCGTTATGCAGTAAAGTCCTGTCGGGAGTCGAAATTGTTAATATGCCCAACGGCAAACAGAATATCGGCAATATCACGATGCAATTAACGGCTACAGGCAAAAACTGTATCTTGATCAAACAGAACGCTAAAATAACGATACCGGTCAGTGGTAAATATTCTTCACTGATTTTTCTGCATTCAGTACTGACTACCGATAAATTTCTCAAAGCGAACTATCGCAAACTGCTGTGGCGCCACTGGATATATGGCCGTCCGGCAGGGGATTACCAGGTTGTTTATCAGGATGGCACTAAGGTTAAGTTACCGCTGCGGATGCATGACAATATTTGGAAGACTGCGGTTAATCCGCGGTTCAGAATGAGTATCGGCTGCCGTTACGTACTGCCGCTGAAAGCATCTGACGGCAACAACCTTTTTCTCTATCAATGGGAATGGGTAAATCCGCATCCGGACAAGCAGATAACCGGCATTGAGTTGACGCAGAGCATTGTTGATTTTGACCTGGTGCTGTTTGCTGTTTCCGGACGGGAAGTTGTAGGTAATTGATATGGGAAAGTGCAAGTTAACAATGGCGGTCGATTATTACGACCTGATATGGAAGTCTGAAGAGCTGTTTGATGAACAGCATATTGACCGCTTTCTGGGCAGCTGTGCTGAACATGGTATTAATGCGATACAGTGGCGTCTGTCGGTTTGCGGGCAGTTGCTTTATCGTACGAAAACTGGCGATATGTTCACTGGACAAGCATATAATGGTGCTGCCAGTATTGCAAAACTGCACGAAGCTAATTATTACAAATGCCAGGCTATTCTTGAGCGCTTCGACCCTTTAGAGGCTGCAATTCGCCTGGCTCACAAGCACGGCATGAAGCTTTATCCATGGCTGACGCTTTATGATGACTATGGCGTTCAAGGGAATCATGCGAGCTCAATTGTTGCAAA
This sequence comes from Victivallaceae bacterium, assembly GCA_021647315.1. Classification (GTDB taxonomy): domain Bacteria; phylum Verrucomicrobiota; class Lentisphaeria; order Victivallales; family Victivallaceae; genus JAKIUY01. Next base: position 13,570 of record JAKIUY010000028.1, on the reverse strand, counting down.
ACATCCTGAACTATGCTGGCGTTCTTATGATGGTGAAAATTATTATCTTGGTGTCACTTCCTATGCATACCCTGAAGTTGTTGAATTCAGAATGAAGCAAATCAGGGAGATTTTATCCTATGCAGGCGATGGGCTTTATTTGTCAAACCGCAGTCATAGCCGTCCGCCTGAATATAATATTGCCTTGGAAAATTTTGTTGATAAAAATCCCGAGATTTGCTATCTTGAATGGATTAAGGCAAACAGAACATTTATCGACAAATCACAGCAAGCGGCAATTGGCAATTACGGTTTTGACCCGCCGGTAGTCGAAGCCTATATTAACGCAACCGGTAAACAACCTGAAATTTCAGAACAGTGGAGCCGTTTTCGCGGTCAATACTTTATAAAATTCCTTGAACAGGTGCGGCGTGAAGTGGAGGGGCAATTATCATTTGGGTTGCGTTATGAACCGGATGCTCCGCATTTTGTTTACGGAAAACATTTTTTCGACTGGGAGCAGTTGGTGGATGGAGATATTCTTGATGAACTGCATTATGCACTGCCCGAGAATGATGATGTTGATTTGAAAACATTGTATCCTGAAATGTTCAAGCCTGCAAAAGCCAGCCGCCAGGGCTGGTGCTGGTTGGGACATGAAAAACTGGAAGGCACCATTCAGTATAAAGCGGATACGATTAAGCAGCAACTCAATCAGGGTAATCTTGATGGAATTGTTCTGTTTGAAGCTTATCATTTTCTGGAAAAGCCAGATTATTGGCAACTGCTTGATTATTTTCTTAGCTAGACGGTACTCGAAAAGCCTTCTGAAATTTCCGCATCGCGGAAATTTAAGGCTTTTCTCCGCTCCGTATCTGTTAATTTTAAAGAAAATTATTTTAAATTGAGGTATTAAAAATATGACTATGAACATTGGCTTTATTGGCTGTGGCGGTTTCGCTGAGGGTAATCACATCCCGAATGTGATGAAAAACCCTGAATTTGCCATCAGGGCGTTCTGCGACCTGAATGAGAATATTCTGGAGCAGTTGAAAACTAAAGTACCGGATGCCTATACGACCACCGATATGATACAGCTGTTTGTTGACCCTGAAATTGAGGCGATTATCTGTTCAACCAAACCGGATGTCAGAATGCCGATTATGGAGGCGGCGGTCAAATATGGCAAACATCTGTTTGTCGAAAAACCGTTGTGTTATGATGATGACCAGATTGAGGCGATGAACAAACTGATTTTGAACAGTGATATAAAATTCATGGTCGGCTTCAACCGTCCCTACAGCCCGATGATGCAGGATGTCAAATCACTCTATAAACAACACCGCAAGGGTAACACAACCATCATCTACCGGATAATTGGTGAAGGCATCAGACTGTGGCCGCAACACCACTATGATGCGATAATTAAACATGCCGAATCGACGATTATTCATGAGGCAACCCATATCTTCGACTTGCTGAACTGGCTGACCGATTCATTCCCGACTTCAGTTTATGCCGCCGGTGGCGGTAATGTCGATAATATCATCACCTTGGAATATCCGCATGATGTTACTGCGGTGGTAATTTCCGGTGACAATGCTAATGCGGGAGTACCGAAAGAGTATCTGGAGATCAATACCAACAGTGGCTGCATCAAAGGACATAACTTCATCGAACTTGAAGCCTTTGGCTGGGAAAAAAATGAATATATCAATAAAACCTACGATTATACGATTGGCGATAAGGTAGTTAACAGCTCAATGGCGGTAGCCGAAGAAAAACTGCGCCATTGGCGGCAAAACGTAACCCCGGAGCAAATAGCCAAGGGTTACTATTATGATACTATCCCGAAAGAGGATAAAGGACATTATAATGAACTAGAATTCTTCCGCCGCGCCGTCGCCGGTGAAGTTGAAATCGAAACCGGCATCATTGCCGGCGCCGTAACCCAGCTCACCGCCAGCACCGGCATCAAATCATACCGGCAAAAACAGGCCATACAACTTGATTTTACCAAACTAATATAGCATCGGTATCCTGCCGGTGTATTTAAATATAGCCGGCTGCGTCGGAACCTTTTAGACGACATTCGAAAAGGTATTCGCCGTCGGAGTTCACAGTTTGAGCGTGCAATCAATACGCTCAAAAAGACACGCTGAAGCTGTAAACTCCGACAAAAATCGCAATCGCACACCCTTTTCGAGTACCGTCTAATTAGGTTAATAGTAGTTATTTTTCAGAATAATTCACTTTCTCTATTTGACAAATTGCTTGAATCATCTATCTTGCTAAATGTTTTAGTAATTTATTTAACCAGAATGTTATGAATTGTTAAATTCGTTAGGTTTGTGGTTGAAATAGTAATTTCTATTGATACCGTTTTGTGATCGAAAAGCTATTAAATTTTGCGCCGCTTATTTTGATAACGCACGGAAAACCAGTTAGAAGCATGCACTTGTGTATAACTTAAAAAAAGGTTAAAATCATGACAATGACCAGTATTGAACGTATCGGTAATATTCTTCAACGTAAACCGGTTGACCGGATTGGTTTATTCGAACACTTTTGGGGAGACACCCTGGGTAAATGGACGGAACAGGGGCACTTGCAGCAAGATGAAAAACTTGAGGATCATTTTGCATTTGACATATCCGGCAGCTGGCCATTTCTGTTGACTGCCGACCTTGATAAAGAAGATGAAGTTATCGAAGAAGACGATGATACTATTCTGATCCGTAGTGGAAACTATGCACTATTAAGACGGCACAAACACCACAATGCGACACCGGAACATGTTGGGTTTGAAGTCATGGAACGTCATCAATGGGAAGAGTTGATCAAACCGTTGTTAATACCTGAACGCCGCCGGATAAACTTTGATAATTACCGCGAGGCAAAACTGGCGGCGGCTGAACAGCAGCGTTTTTTCTGCTGGAATGGTGTAAATGTCTTTGAATTGATGCATCCGGTCTGTGGGCATGAATATATGCTGATGGGCATGGCGATGGATCCTGACTGGGTCAGAGATATGGTTAATACCTATGCTCAAATGACCATTGACCTGATGGAAATACTGTTCTCGGAAGCAGGTCAGCCTGACGGCGTATGGTTTTATGAAGATATGGGATTTAAAGGGCGCCCGTTTATGTCACCGCAAATGTATAAAGAGATCGTTCAGCCCGGACATCAAAAAACAATCGACTACTGCCACTCCCGCGGCATTCCGGTAATTATGCACTCCTGCGGTTTTGTTGAGCCCCTACTGCCGGGCATCATCGAGGCCGGAATTGACTGTCTTCAGGTTATCGAAGTCAAAGCGGGCATGGATCCGGTGCGCATTCAGCGTAATTTCGGGGATCAAATATCGCTGTGCGGCGGCATGGATGCCAGAAATCTGGTTGCCAATGATTTGGAGGCAATCAAAGCGGAACTTAATGAAAAAATCCCGCTGCTGAAAAATGGCTTCGGCTATATTCTCCATTCCGATCATTCAATTCCTGATACCTGCAATTATGAAACATACCGTTATTTTGTTGACGAAGGCATGAAACTTGGCAGGTATTAATGAAAAAAATAACTATTGCTGAACTGGCAAAACAACTGCAACTGTCACCGACCACGGTATCTTTTGTGCTGAATAACCATCAGAACAAAGGCATTAGTGATACTACCCGGCAACGGGTACTGGACTATGCGGCAACGGTAGGGTACAACCGTGTGCAGCGGTCGATGCTGGACGGTTGGACTAAGGTCGCTTTTTTGACTGGTAAAATTGAGTTTTTTAACTTTAACACCTCGTTTTTTGCCGGGGTCTACAGCTTTCTCAACCAGAAATCCCCCCAGCATAAACTGGAATTTTTTCTGCGTGAACTGCAACTTGATGATGAAGTTAAGGCCTTTCACCGCTTGCGGCAGATGAATAGCCTGGGCATCAAAATGTTCCTGACCAATTCGATTGACTTTGCAGAATTCTTACTAAAACACCAACAGCAAGTAATTCTGATTCAAGGTGGAAGCTGCGACAAATGCATCTCCATCCGTTGCGATGACTATGAGGCAGGAAAAGTTACCGCTGAATACGCATTGAAAATGGGGCATCGTACAGCGGGGACTATTTTTCCGAATCTTGACAGTCTTCGGTTTAGAGGCTTCTATGATCACTTCACCGCCAATGGCGGCAGTTGCCCCGAAAACTTCCGGTGGATAATCTCAACCCAACATAATGAAACAGTACCGCAGCTAACCAAGCTCGCTTCCATGCCGGAGCTACCGTCATTTTTTTACTGTTTTGCTGATAATATTATGTTTCCCGCACTCCGGGCGTTCACGGCCAACAATCTGAAAGTCCCTGACGACATTAGTCTGGTCGGTGCCGATAACCTCTACTGGGGACGGTATACTCAACCGGCATTTACCACCGTCGATCTTTCGGAAGAATTGTTCGCAGACAAAGTTATCGATGCCATCGCTCACGCGATTAACAATACTCCACCCTACGAATTAAAAGTTCCAGTAAAATTAATCGAACGCGAAACCGTGAGAGGTTTAAGGGACAGGTTAAAATTGACACATTAAATTAGGAATAGTCGCTTAACTATGACAAAAAGTGCCATCAATTTTTCTTTTGACCATTTTAAGTCATACCTTACTCCCATTTTAAGTGGTTTTTTCCCTTAAACCTGTCTCGTTATCTTGATTAAATGTTTTTACATGCTAAAATTGTTAACACCAAAATTAATAATTAAGGATCCACAAAACTCTCCAACCTGTTTTTGAGTGAATCCTAAGGAGAAGCATAATGCTTTTGAACGCTAACGATTCCCGCCTTAGCTGGCAGGGAACGATTTCACTGGAAGAACACGACGGAATGATTAAACCTTGGCGATTACCGTGCAAGGAATTGGATTTTTTCCATGCTGATTTACAATTTCAGGCGGCAAAAACTGCGGGCGTTAGGCTGAGTTTGGCAACCGATTCACCGTTTATTGCGTTGACAGCCAAAATCAATGAGCTTGGGGAAGGTGATTTTCTCCTGGATCTGGTGGTTGATAATGAAATTATCGCGACCGAGGTTATGGATAAACAGAACGGTACGGTTCGTTTTGAACAGCTTGATGGTCAATATAAAGTGATTGAGATATGGTTTCCGCCGAACTTTGGATTTGAGTTGCAATCAGTTGAAGTCGCTGACGGAGTAGCTGTAGCGGAAGTTCAGGATTCACGGCTCAAGTGGGTAACATACGGCAGTTCAATTACGCATTGCAGTGGTGCTGGAAGCCCGGCGATGACATGGCCGGCAATTGTTGCCAGAGAGCTGGATTTTGATTTGACCTGTCTCGGTTATGGAGGACAATGTAAAATCGATCCGATGATGGCGAGATTGGTTCGTGATCTGCCGGCAGATATTATTTCACTAAAACTGGGCATTAATACTCATGACGGTCATTTTACCGACCGCACATTTTCAGCCGCGGTAATTGGGACGATTGCAACCATCAGAGAAAAGCATCCGGTTACACCGTTAGTGGTATGTTCGCCAATCTGGAGTCCCGCACGTGAAACTGCTGCACCGGGAGCCGGGGTTCCGCTGGTCTTGATGCGTGAAATTATTGAGCATGCAGTGGCTGTTTTTAAACAGCATGGTGATCAGCACATCTACTATGTTGACGGACTGAAACTGTTCGGCCCGGAAAATCATGCGCTGCTGCCGGACGATTTGCATCCGGATGCGGCAGGGATGATAGTATTGGCTGAAAATTTTATCAAAGAAGTTTTTGAAAAACATGAGATTGATGTTAATCTAAAGGTATGACAATTTTATTCTATACGGGTTAAACTAAGGAAAAATTTATGAAATATTATTTAAGCCGATTGTTACTTGTGGCGATAATGGCATGTAGCGGCATGCTCTGTTCATGTGCCTATTTTTCTCAATACAAGAATCAGAAAAATGCCGCGCAACTGCGGGTTGGTATGACTAAAGCAGAAGTATTGGCGGTTATGGGAGAACCTTTGCGCGATGAAGTCTTCAATAAACCGGATACATGGTACTATTATATTGATACAAAATGGCATGATACTTATACCACTCAGGACGAGTGCATGCCACTAAGTTTCAAAAAAGGTAAACTGGTCGGCTGGGGACAGGATTATTATAACCGTAACTATTTTGCCGGGAAACCGGTCAACTAAACATACCCGTTCGGACAGAGTTTAAATTGGGGTTTCAGAATTATAAACTCAATATTCAAAAATAACAATTAAGGTTTCAATAAAATTTAGTATATTATGAATAAGCTTTATACAATAAAACTGGACAATGGGGCAAAATATCAGACCATAGCCCAGGATAATATGAATCTGAAGATAAACGACTGGTGTGTTATCCGCAAAGATTACTATCTGGATTACGGCATGGTTATTCAAATTAATAATAACCCGTCAGCAGGCATTGATAAAAAATCATTGCCGCGAATTCAGCGCAAAGCTACGGTACACGATAAAAGTAAAGCGCATGAGAATGAGATACGGGCAAAATCATCGCTCAGGAAGGCAACAGCACTGGTCAGAGATTCAAAATTGAAGATGAATCTGTTGAACTCCCACTATTCATTTGACGGCAAACTGATTACCTTTCAATTTACGGCGAACGGGAGAATTGATTTCCGGGGTCTGGTCAAGGAGCTTGCTAAAGCTTTCAGTACCAGAATCGAACTGCGACAGATTGGAGTTCGCGATGAAACCGCTATTCACGGCGGCATCGGTATCTGCGGACGCGAACTATGCTGCTGTTCATTTCTTGATGATTTTTCATCTATTAATGTCAGAATGGCTAAAGAACAGGATTTGTCACTTACGCCAAGCTCAATTTCCGGTGCCTGCGGACGACTTAAATGTTGTCTGAAATTTGAACATGCCGGTTATCGCCAGCTGGAGAAAACTATGCCGCGACTGGGTGATATCTGTAAATGTAAAAGTGGCAAGGGACGGGTATGTGAACGTAATTTATTGACCCAGGAAGTTACAATACAACTGGAGGGCGGGGTGCCGCCGGTTACTTGCAAAAGTGCAGAGATAAATGTGATCAAGTCTGAACAACGCAAAGTGAAACGCAAGAATGCTTATGCGGAATTAGATGAAAATGATGCCCAGTTGAAGAAACTTGAAGACTAAATTTGCAGGTCAATGCTGTGGGTGATTTTGATGTTTTCAACCCCTGCAAATTATACAGTGCTACGCACTGGGTAACAGAGAATATAGGGGGATAAATTGATTTACATTTGGCTCATAAAATCTAAGGAAATAATAATGATCGATGATTGGGGGCCAAATATAATTATGCAGCGTACCCCTCCTGGGAACGCTGAACCCCAGCTCGGCATGACTTTACCTTGGGAACGCTGAGCCCCAGCTCGGCATGATTTTACCTTGGGAACGCTGAGCCCCAGCTCGGCATGATTTTACCTTGGGAACGCTGAGCCCCAGCTCGGCTCAGAATAACCTCATAGAGGTGACATTTTAAAACATAGTTAAATCATGCGAAAAGGAATTGTAATAATGCGAATGAGACAACACTGCTCAAAATATCTTATGGTATTGATGATCTTGCTGTTTACTACTATCGCAGACAGCAAAGATAAAAGCAATGTGAATATAATAGCTCAGCGTAACAGTTCACAGCAAAATCTCAATGAATCTACCATTAATAAATTAAACAACCTTATTGTCCCTAAAATTATTATGGAAAATGTTTCATTGTCGTATGCAGTCAACCATTTGCATCGTCTCAGTAAAATGCTTGATTCTGATAGAGTTGGAATTAATTTCATTGTATTGCTCAAACTGCCTGGCATTGTAATCAATACAAAAAATACCAATGTCGTTAATGACGACAAGGGTACTCGTAGAGTAACTATAAATATGCAATCGCCTCAATCGCTGCGGCAGGTTGTTCGTCACGTATGCCAATCTGCCGGAGTGAAATATGAGATCAAAAATAACTCTGTAATCATTGCACGGAGAAATGTCAATATAGATGAGTCGAAACTCGAGGGAATGCCCAAATAATATGTTAAATAAATATTAATCACGGCAAACAAAAACTTTAATATGAAACTGAAATTTATTATAATTGCCATTACGATGTTATCCCTTTTTAACGGGATAACTACGTTTGCTGCCGATTCAGACATCAGATTTACCAAAGCGTATGGCAAACGCTATGTCTATCTGCGTGATGTGGCTAAATACTATAATATGCAGTGTTATGTCTGGAAAGAAAAAACCGTACTGTGGAATCGCTGGCATCGATTGACATTTTACCACAATAAAAGAAATGCTGAATTTGACGGGGTCAAGGTAAGTTTGATGTTCGCCCCATTCAACCGCGGGATTCAGGCCTATGTCAGTGATAAAGATTTTCTCCTGATGCTTGACCCTATACTGCGTCACTACGCCCTGAACAGACACCGGATGAAGTTGATCATGATTGATCCGGGACACGGTGGTAAGGATATTGGCGGTTACGGCAATCGGGTCAAAGAAAAAGATTTAACCTTACAATTAGCGAAGAAATTACAGACTCGCCTGCGCCGGCGGGGGTATATGGTGCTGATGACCCGCAGCAGTAATCGGACGCTTTCCTTGAAGCAACGCACGGAGCTCAGTAAAAGACTCACTCCCGATATTTTCATTTCAATTCATGCCAATATTGCCGGTAACAAGTCTGTAAAAGGGGTCGAAACATTTTGCCTTGCGCCGACTGGTACAACTTCTTCTAATGGTGGCAAAGCATCGTCTAAACCAGAGGCGGGCAATAAATTTGATAAAAACAGTGCGGCGCTTGCCTATGAAATACAAAAGGGTGTACTTAAGCGGAGTCAGGCCGCCGACCGCGGGGTTAAACATTCTCGGTTTTATGTGCTGAAAAATGCGTCAGCACCGGCGATATTGATTGAGGTTGGCTTTCTTTCTAATAAAACAGAAGCCCGCCGGCTGAAAACGAATGCTTATCAGGAAAAGATAATCAGGGGCATAGAGAATGGTATTCGTAATTATCACCGCAAACTTATCCGAAAGTAGGAAATTACAATGAAAAATATGTTATGGAAAAAACGCGGGTTGACATTTAAACAGAGTTTTTATACTCTGGCTGCGACTGCGCTGATTTTTATCCCAGTGGTAGTCTTTGTCTGTCTGACGACCGGCAGAATTATGTTTGACGATACCAGAAAAATTGCTGAAGGGATCACTGAAGCCAAAGCTAATGAACTCGATCAAAGCTTTCTACTGGCAATGAGTTTCGCCGACCAGACTGCGTTGATGCTGGAAAAGGGCCACTATAGTTTCAAAGAGCTTAAAGCTGTTCTCAATGCATCCATGGATGGCATGCATCGTGTAAGAGGTATTTATGCATGCAGTGTCGCATTCTCTCCCGGCGCATTTAAGCCGGATAAAAAATATTTTATGACTTATGTTTATCGGCAAAATGGTATTTTGACCACCACTCAACTCGGCAGTAAGGATTATAACTATTTTGAATATGATTGGTTCAAAGTCCCCCATGATACCGGGCAAGCCGCTTGGAGTAAACCATATTACGACCGCGGTGGCGGTGAAATCCTGATGACCACCTATTCAACGCCGTTTTATAAAAATATCGATGGACACAAGTTGTTTCAGGGCGTAGTTACTATCGATATTTCATTGACCTGGCTGAGCAAGGTTATTTCCTCGATGAAACTTTTCCCTTCAGGGACTGCTTTTATTGTCTCACGCAGCGGACGTTTTATTGCTCATACCAATAAATCGATGATTATGAAAAGTAATTTGCTGGAAAACGCGAAAAAACAGGGTGATAAACTGTTCATTAAGAATGTCAAAAATATTCTCGCCGGGGGGAAGGGGTTTTTCCCACGCTATTCCCCCATGCTGGGTAAGGATATCTGGGCATGTCATACTCCGCTTAAAACAACCAAATGGTCGCTGGCGGTGGCGTTCCCGGATAAGGAACTGTTCGCCGGTCTGGTAGAAATGGAAATTAAGGTAATTATTATGGCTTTGGCTGGATTTATTCTGCTGTTCTGGGTGGTGCTGATCATCACAGTTCGGGTTACCAGACCACTTAAACAGTTGACAGAAGCGGTTGGCCAAATTGCGGATGGAAATTTCAGTGCATCGGTTCCGCAAATATCATCTAAGGATGAAATCGGGGTATTGAGCCGCGCTTTTGATTCGATGCAGCATTCCCTGGCGGAATATATTGAGAATCTTGCGACAACGACAGCCGCGAAAGAGAAAATTGAGAGTGAATTGAATATTGCCCGGGATATTCAGCTTAAAATCCTGCCGGACAGTGAGGTGTTTCCGAAATATCGTGAATTTACCCTCGCCGCATTTATCGAATCAGCCCGGGCGGTTGGCGGAGACCTCTACGACTTCTTTTTTATTGATGACAATCGACTTTGTCTCGTTGTCGGTGATGTTTCAGGCAAAGGAGTGCCTGCTGCGCTGTTTATGTCCGCCACCTGCAAATTGCTCCGGGGAATTGCATCGCCTTCAGTATCCGCAGGAAAATTAATGACGAAACTAAGCAAAGGGATGGGGTATAATAACGATATGATGATGTTTGTTACCTGTTTTCTTGCCATTCTTGATATCAAAACAGGGGAGATTGAATACACTAATGCCGGACATAATCCACCATACCTGATTGAAGCAGGGCGTGAGCCGGTTGAAATAACCGAACGGCACGGACCGCCACTGGCAATTTCAGAGGTTGAATATAGCTCTTCAACTCTGACAATGTTGCCGGGAGACACCCTGATGATTTATACAGACGGGGTCAATGAAGCCATGAACAGCAGCCATGAACAGTTCGGCAACAAAAAACTGGCAACAGTTCTGCAAGCCCATAACCAGGCATCACCGCAACAGTATATTGATGAAATTAAGTTTGCGCTTGATAAATTTACCGCCGGATTCGAGCAGTCCGATGACATAACCATGCTCGCAATCAGCTATCATGGGAAATAATTAAAAAAGCAATGCTAAAGCATTGAATTCTGACAGCCCAACGTGCAATTGAGAATTGCGTTATTGGTGTTCACAACTTTAGTTGTGTTTAAATATAATTGCCTCAAGAGGATAAGTTTTAACCGCATGAACCTGAATCGAACAAAAAAAGAAAGTTCAGACTCTATTCTGTACAAGCTTTACGGATTGGTCAAACCTTATGATCATCTCCAGACAGCGGCGATGGTGGTATTGCTTACCACCGGGCTCTCTTTTATCTATTCTACCGGACAGCAGGTTGGTGGTTCAACTGCTGACATTTTCTGGCAGCGACAATTGCAATGGCTCGGACTCGGAATTTGTGTCTGGTTGTTTATGAGTATTTTTGATTACAGAATGCTTAAGTTTTTTGCCCCGTTGGTTTATATCTGCTGTATAATTCTGCTTATTGCAGTATTGATATGGGGGACTAGAATTTATGGAGCCCAGCGCTGGCTGGTATTCAGAGCAGGCGGTCGTATCCGCCTTCAGCCGTCTGAATTTGCCAAACTGGGGACAATTATGTTTCTGGCAATGATACTTTCATGGCAGAAATTTCGCGTAAACAACATTTTTTACTTGTTACTGGTTGGAGTGATTACTCTCATCCCATTTATTCTGATTGTGGTTGAACCGGATTTGGGCAGTGCGATGATCCTTTTACCGATTCTGGCGGGGATGATTTTTGTCGCCGGCATAAAGTGGAAATATATTATTATAGCCATGACCTGCGCCACCATCTTTATTGCCGCTGAAATACTCAATGAAGTTTATGAAGTCAAGCCTCTGTTGCGCGGTTACCAGAAAGAGCGCATTATGGTATTCCTGAATCCTGAACGCGATCTGAATAATCGCGGTTATAATCAGTTTCAGGCCAGGTTGGCGGTAGGTTCCGGTGGACTGCGCGGCAAGGGTTTTGGCAAAGGGACTCAGAATACCCTTGGCTTCCTGCCGCAGTCGGTATCAAATAACGATTTTATTTTTTCAGTCATTGCCGAAGAGACTGGGTTTATCGGTGCGACTGCGCTTATTTTAACCTATATTCTGTTGCTTTATACGATGTTGCGCACGGCCTGGTTGGCGACTGAGCCGTTCGGACGCTACCTCGCGGTTGGAATTGCTGTTGTATTTTTTGTCCATTCATTTATCAATATCGGCATGAGCCTTGGCATTATGCCGATTACCGGCTTGCCACTGCCGCAGGTGAGCTATGGTGGTTCATTCCTTATTTTTACCATGCTCTGTCTGGGAATTCTGCAATCTATCTATATTAATAGTCGGCGCACGGAGTAAATTAGCTTTGCTTCAGGCGGTAGCCGGCCGGGCTGTCTTCGATAATCCAACCGAGAGCAGCAAGTTCATCTCGAAGCGCATCGGAGGCGGTAAAATCCCGTTCCTGACGTGCAAGCTGACGTTTTTCAGCCAATTCAACCACTGCTGCCGGGAATTCATCGACCAAACAATCCACTTCAAACAGGTTGAAAATGCGATCAAAGTCACGGAATTGTTCCAGTACCGCTTCAGCACCGGAACAACTTATATTTGCACTGTCAAGCAGAATATTTGTCTCACGTTGCAATGCAAAGATTGCCGCCAGGGCTTTTGAAATATTAAGATCATCACCAAGCGCGTCACTGAAATCATGTCTGGCGGTTGCAACTATAGTTGTTGCGTCACTGCCAGCAGCCCGGGCAACATCACGCAGGCGATTGAACAAATCACTGAATTTCTTAAGTGCGGCTCTGGCCTGTTTACAGAATTCTAACGTAAAATTCAGTTTTTTCCGGTAATGTGTGCCGAGCAGTACCCAGCGAATTTCGCGTCCGGTAAAACCTTTTTCTTTCAAATCACGTAGCGTAAAAAAGTTTCCGGCCGATTTTGACATCTTTTCGCCATCAACAATCAAATGGGCACAGTGTAGCCAATAGTTGACATAACGACAACCATTAGCCGATTCACTCTGGGCAATTTCATCTTCATGATGTGGGAACATATTATCAATCCCCCCGGTATGAATATCAAATGTTTTACCGAGATACTTCATGCTCATCGCACTGCATTCTATGTGCCAGCCGGGGCGGCCTTTGCCCCACGGGCTCTCCCAGCAGATATCGCCGTCCGCTTTGTCCCAGGCCTTCCATAAGGCAAAATCAGCTACTGAATCTTTCGCGTATTCATCATTTTTGATTCTGACACCGGAACGCTGATTTTTCAGATCAATTTTTGCCAGCTTACCATATTCAGGGAATTTATTAATAGAAAAGTAGACAGAGCCATCGTCTGCCTGGTAGCCAAACCCTTTGTCAATCAGTGTCTGGATCAGTTCAATCATTTCGCTGATATGTTCTGTCGCGGCCGGATAGACTTCCGCCGGTTCGATTCTGAGTTCCGCCAAATCATCGAAAAATGCCTGTTTGTAGGGAGCGGTAAAATCATTCAGACTTTTACCTGCGGCTTGAGAATCCCGAATGGTCTTGTCATCTACATCGGTCAGGTTCATGATTTGCAGCATCTCGTAACCGGCATATTTAATGAC
>JAKIUY010000173.1 GCA_021647315.1 Victivallaceae bacterium | reverse complement strand
TTAAATCCCAATGTTTCAAAATTTCCATCAATTTCCCTCCTTTATCTTAATAAATAATCGTTTAATATTTCTTTATGGTCCAAAACCAATTTATCAAAAGGTATTTCTTCCAATTTATATATTTTAGCTTCTTTTGCATCACTTTGTGCTTTTGGTTTTCCATAGGCTTTACATACAAAAACAACAGAAACTGCATGAAATCTTGGGTCTCTTTTTGGGTCTGAATAAACTCCTAATGTTCTAACTATTTCAACATCAAGGGATGTTTCTTCTTTCATTTCACGTATCAGAGCATCTTCTATTTTCTCTCCAATTTCAACAAAACCACCGGGAATAGCCAATCCAAGAGGGGGATTTTTTCTTTCAATAAGAACAATTCCTTTAAAATTTTCATTTTTATCAAAGACCTGTATAATTCCATCTGTTGCTAAATAAGGTGTATTGATTGACAATTTCTATCTCCTGTTAACAAATTTTTAAATAAACCGAAAAACTTAACTATACAAAGTGTAATAAATGTCTATATATTATAAAATAGTTTAGTTATGAAAACTTTACATATTTTTTGACTTGAGGTGTCTATTTTTATGATTTTTAGAATTTTGCTTACAATACTGCTTTCTTTCCTGTTTTTTGCAGAAAGTTATGCATTTCCAAGCTTCAGTGTTGAAGGTGGTGTTGGTAAAGCAAAATTAGATGTTGAAGGACATTTAAAATTTAAAGATCATAATATAAATGTAAAATTTACAGGCGAACCTTATGCAACTCAAGCTTACTTAAAACTAAAATTTGATAATCCATTTTTACCATCTTTTAAATTTGAAACAATTTCTTACGAATTTAAGGGAAAAGGTGAGTCTGGAATAAGTAGCCTTTTTTTGTTAGACCAAGGAACAAAACCTATTTTTGATGCTATCCCTTTTGTCCCAAGTCCTTTTGGTTTCGGAAAAAAATATTTTGGTGCTGCATATAATTTTTTTGATAACATCTATGTTGGAAATGCCCAAATTGATGTTTACACAAAAGTAAGAGAAATGGACTATATAATTTATTATGACCTTCCTTTTATAATACCAAGGGGAATACTTCTTATTCCTAAATTTGGTTATGCCCATAAATATGTAAATTTAAAAGCAAGAACGGAGATTTCTTTTATTTTATCAACAACTGAAAAAATTAAGTTTCAACAGCATATTCCTATGATGTATTATGGATTTGAAGCATTTATTCCTATAATTCCTAAAAAGTTTGATGTAGAAATGGAGTTTGAAGGAAAAGAGACAGGTGCAAAAAATAAGCTTTATATAGATTTAAGTACAGTTATAAGGTTTAGGTTTTACAACACCATACATATTGGAGTAGGTTATAGATACTGGAAATTAAGAGGAAAAAATGTAAAAACAGAAGATTCTGATGTTTCAGAAGAAGTTGACTTGAAATATTTTATGAAAGGTTATTTCTGGGAAACAGGTATCAAGTTTTAATATTTTTTAACATTTCTTGTTTGAAAATAAAATCAGCATAATATATACAAAAATTTAAAGAGGAGGTTTTATTATTTTTGCGTGATAAAGACTTTAATACCTTGGAGTTTAAGAAATTTTTAGAGAATTTATCTGAATTTAGTCCAAATGAAATAACAAAAAAAGAAATCCTAAACTTAAAACCTACAAAAGATGAATTTTCTTTAAAGAACAAAATAAAAGGAACACAAGAATTTATAGATATAGCAAATTATGAAGGATATTTTCCACTTACAGAGTATCCAGATGTTATAAAAAGCCTTAATTTACTAAAGATAGAAGAAAGTATTTTATCTTCGATTGAGATAAAAAACATAGCTACGATTTTTAGTATTACCAGAGAAATAAAGCATTTTTTAACACCTCACATAAGAAATACAGAAATCCTAATAAGAAGATATAAAAATCTTTATCCTTCAAGAGAAACTGAAAGAATTATAAACGACAGTATAGATAGTTCAGGCAGTATAAAGGACTCTGCAAGTAAAGATTTAGCAAAAATAGAACTATTATACGCCCGAGTAAAAAATACCATAAAAACACCGGAATATTTTAAAATATTGACAGATAAAATTATAAGACTGACTGATTCAACTGAAGATAGTGAAGCCAAAGAGCGTCAATGCAAAAAAATATGTAGACAAATCAGATTCATCGGTGGGCGACAGGATCACTTGACGGGAATGCTGCGTTCCACAGTCAAAGCTTTCAGAATAAGAGTTACTCTGCTCTTGTTAGAGGATCAGCCGCCTGAATTGCAAAAAATGCTAAAAAACATGCGGCATGAAACTGCCACAATATTGCATACTTGGTTAAAAATGGAAGGCAAATAATATTGTCAAATGGAATTTATTATTATGAAGCTAAGTGAAGTTTTAAAAACAATAAAAATTGATAAATCGTATCACAATGTACTTGAACCCAACTGGGAAATTTCAGTAGATACTGTTCCTGTAAAGCCCCCCGCTTTTCTTACTGAAAATGGGATTAAGGCTACGGTTGAAAATTGCCAAATTGATCAAGTAACTGCAATATTACTGCAGGAGATTGCGGTTGTGGTTTTAGCCAATCCTGCATTAACGCTGTTTGCCTGGCATTTTTACAAATCGTTATGCGAATATCCTGAAGGCTCTATGAATTTTGAAAAATGGCCGATGTTAAATAATGCACTTGGTAACAATGCCGGGGCGTTCTATCTGCTATCAGCATTAGGTGCTGTTCCCATAATACAAAAAAAATACCGGCAGCTTAATATTCCTGAAGGTATTATAAAAAATACGCTGTTACAATTTAAAGCATTCAATGAAAGTTATAAAATTGGCTATGGTGATCCGGGAATGGAGCCTGCACGGGCTAACTGGCTGAGACATTATATTGAATGCCGACTGTTCAGACTTGGCAGAATGGAGTATAAGTTTAGAGAAACGCCCGATTTTATTGAAGTTTATCAGCATAAAGTTGACCGGTCAATTGTTGGTTTGGTGGGCACTAAACTCAACTTTGATGCTGATGGCTATGTTACACGTAATTCAACTGAGGTTGTTTGGACCTCTGCGCCAGTAGCGGCAACCTCTACCACAATTATCGGCACCCAGGTCTCACCATCAGGCTTTTCGCTTAATCTGAAAAAAACTCTTAAACGTGATGAATGGAGCTGTGTACTGCGTGAAGGTGATACTGTTATCGATATGCATATTCCGTCTGGCGGCGGACTTTCGCTGAAGGAGTGTGGCGATTCAATGCGTCAGGCTGTTGATTTTTTTGCCACCCATTTTCCCAAGGTAAAAACCACTGCGATCTACTGTGCATCGTGGATATTTAACACTCAACTGAAGACAATTGTTCCAGATTCAAATTTGGTTGAATTTATGAATGAACTGTTTCTGTTCCCGATTGACTCTGAACCTGATGTCGGGTTTTATTTTGTCTTTTGTCGTAAATACGGGGAGTTGAAAAATCCGCCAAAAGCAACTCGACTGCAACGCGGCATGCTGGATATTCTTGAATCTGGCGGTCGCTTACGCGCTGGCGGTATGCTGTTTTTTAAAAGTGATCTTAATCAATTTGGCTCACAAATTTATCTTAATGACAAATAACGGTGAAAAGTTTTCATTTAAACTATAATGATCTAAGCAACAAGGAAGGCTACTATGAAAATCAACAGTAACAATCGAATACACAGGAATGCAAGAACCACTTATGCTATCGGGATCAGTCTGCTGATGTTGTTTGCTAATATTTTATCAGCCGGCGATATCTATGAGGCGGAAGAGGCAACCTTGAACGGAGTAGTGTCATCAACAGGTGCGATCGGCTTCAGTGGTAGTGGATTTGTAGATTATATTAATCGTACAGGGGATTATATTGAATGGAATATTAGTACAGCCAATACTGGGAATTATAAGTTGAATTTTAGATATGCTCTTGCATCTGGCAATAGGCCGTTGGCAGTAACGGTAAATGGTGTACAGGTGGATGATCTTGACTTTGCCGCCACCGGTAGTTTTTCAACGTGGAACTTGACTGATACTTTGATTATTAAATTACCTGCCGGAACAAATAAAATTAGAGCTACTGCGATTAATGTCAGCGGAGCTAATATTGATTATTTGGAGCTAACAGCTTTCACTACTCCAACCACAACAATTTTAGAAGCTGAAAATGTTAATAATATGGATGGCGTCAATATTGCCAACAACCAAACTGGATTTAGTGGAACTGGGTTTGTTGACTATGTTGATGCTGAAGGAGCTTATGTTGAATGGAATGTTGATCTGCAGAGTGCTGGTGATTATAGCATTCAGTTTGGTTATGCTTTATCTTCCGGTGATCGCCCACTTAGTATCAGTATAAACGGTAATATCGTTCAGCCAGAACTCTCTTTTCCTGCGACTGGCAGTTTTACCTCATGGTCTGAGACTTCAGCAATAACGGTAGCGCTAAATGCTGGAATTAATACTATTAGAGCTACTGCTATTGGCTCAAGTGGAGCAAATGTTGATTATCTGAAATTGGTTCCTATAGTTACCTTAGAGGCGGAAGATGCACTAAGCATTGTTGGAGCAAATATCGCCAGCAATCAGCCTGGCTTCAGTGGAACTGGATTTGTTGACTATGTTGATGCTATTGGTGCCTATGTGGAATGGGAAGTTGAATTACAAAATAGTGATGATTATAATTTGTTGTTCGGTTATGCTTTATCTTCAGGGGATCGTCCGCTGAGCATTAGTGTTAATGGTGAACTGGTTCAACCAGAATTATCATTTCCTGCAACTGGGAGTTTTACTTCATGGTCTGATACTTTACCATTGACTATTAGGTTAAATGCTGGAATTAATACCATCAAAGCGACAGCGATTGGGGCAAGTGGAGCCAATGTTGATTATCTAAAAATTGTTCATGGTAGTAACAGCAACAGTGATCCTACGGTCGGTGCAGAATTGGTTAAATCGGTTGATTTTAGTACGCATCCGGTTGGAGCTTATGGTGATGCGGAGTTTGATGCTGATTGGGGCTTTAATAATACTTATTGGGTAGACAATTTAGGTGACACCACATCAATTGTCGATATTGACGGGAAAAGAGCTCTTGATGTTGTCTATCGGAAAAATGTTTATGGTTTAAATTACGATGTAACTATTGCAGATGAACCGCCAAATCATGACGGCGAAAAGGCTGGTTTTTTATTCTGGTATTATATTCCTTATCCAACACCAGTAGATCCAACCAATCCGCCAGAAGTTATTTTGGAGTACAAGCTTAGATTTGGGGAAAATTTTGAGTGGCGCATGGGGGGGAAATTGCCGGGGTTAGCAGGCGGGACATCACCTACCGGAGGCACTCTAACAGGTTCATTAATTCAGCGCTCTGGTTTTTCATCAAGACTTATGTGGCATCGTGCAGATAGAGTATATTATGATGAAAATGGTGACAGGGTGTTGGTGACAGTTGATGATGATGGCAATGTTGCTACGCAGTTAACGCCTATTCCAGAAGCGCTTCCTTATATCTCGCATTATAATTATGACCAGTGTGGTGAGGATGGTGATTATCATTACGGCAGTGGCAACTCTTTCCTCTTGGAGTCAGGTGATATATTCGTTCCAAAACGTGAGCAATGGTATACTATTCGTATCGCATTGCGAGTCAACAGGCCGTATAAAAGAGATGGAAGTTTAAAAGCCTGGATTGATGGTAAATTAGTTACAGAAGAGAATAATAAATATTTCATCTATCATGGTGAAACTGCTGATGGCGCAACGGTGCCGGAATATACCTTGGACACCATGTTGTTTTCCACCTTCTTTGGGGGAAATGTTTCTGGCTATGCTCCTCAGGAAAATGATGTTCATGTCCAATTTACCGATTTTAAAATATGGGTAAAATATTAGTATAGTTTCGCATCGACTGCGAGGAGCTTGAAATGGGGTTCAGCCGATTTTTTTTATATATACAAATGACTCGTGCGAAATAGGAAAAAATTGAATATCCAATATCGCACACGGAATATCCAACAGATGAAGTGAAGAAAAAAACTTTGAAATTGAAAATTGAGCATTGGGAATTAAATATTAGTTGA
>JAKIUY010000172.1 GCA_021647315.1 Victivallaceae bacterium | reverse complement strand
TCAATATACCATTAGAATCAAATTTGTCAATCTTTCTATTTCCTTTATCAGTGACATACACATTATCTTCACTATCAACAGCAATTCCTATTGCAGTAAGAATTTGCCCTGCATCCATTCCACTAGTTCCAAATGACAAAATAAATTCCCCATCAGAATTGAATTTCTGGATTCTTTGATTTCCAGTATCTACAACATAGACATTATTTTTAGAATCAAGTGTAACACCATAAGGATATTTGAATTGACCATCATTAATTCCAAAACTTCCCCATTGATCAACAAAGGTTCCATTAAGTGAGAATTTTTGAACAGTATGCAAATCATGATCTGCAACAAAAACAAATTCATCATTTACTGCAATTCCTGAAGGATAATGAAATTCTCCAGGTAATGTTCCACTTTGTCCCCAAGTAGAAACAAATTCACCAGTACTAGAAAATTTTTGAATTCGTTTATTTCCTAAATCACTTACATATGAATTTCCAGCATCATCTACTGCAATGAATTGCGGGTATGAAAACTGACCTGGAGTCATTATTCCAAATTCACCCCATTCAGAAATAGAATCATGGTCAGTTAGTGCAAAAGAATATTGAGTAAAAGAGCTAACTAGTAAAATTGCAGAAATTATTACAATTACAGCCAGGAGAGTTGACAACAAATTATAGTTTCAGAATTTTACAAAGATCAACAAAGTTAACAATAGTTTGATTTTTTGTCAACTTTATCTAAAATGGCTTGTTTACTTCACGCGTAAACACATAACTTGCAAGTCCAATCATCACCATCACAAATAGAATTAAAATTCCTAGGCTGAATAGAATTGGAATTCCACCATCAGAAACACCAGTCATTAATTCTCTAACAAGTAAAATGGTGTATGTAACAGGATTAAGTTTTGCAATAACCGGTCATTTGCAACCTCTTGTTGCTGCCATATTAATGCCTTTAAGTTCAATTAGTGTTGTAGTGTTGGTTACTATTGCAACAACTTTAAAAGGCAAAGGACTAAAATAATCATTTTATTTCAACTCAAACTCATCTGCATCTAAATAGGCGGGAAATTTATCTTTAATATCATTTAACACCGATTTTTTAAGTTGTATTAATTGAATATCTGGCAGATTGTTATAAACCTCATCTACTGTTTTATGTCTTTGCAGAACTTCAATGACTGACGGCAAAGGATCACCCCATATTTCAGGTAAATCTATTTCCGATTTATCGGTTATTGAAACTGCTAGACATTCTTCCGGTGGGGTAAATTGGGCATTTACGCCTTCTTTGTTGCCTCTTGCATCTATCCTGTACCAACCATAATTTTCGAGGTAGACAGCATTTAGACCATGAAGGCTATATGGTGACCCACGACCTTTCAAACTTAGCCTTTGGTAGCAAAACCCCGCTGGAATTTTTTGCGCTCTTAACAAAGCGGCCAAAAGGTGACTTTTAGCATAACAATATCCTGTTTTATGTTTAAGGACTTCTGATGCGTTACAAGTGACAGGATTAAGCTTATAGTCCCAACTATGTTTTATTTCATCTCGTACATACTCAAATACTTTCTTGATATAATCAATCTCCGAACGGCAAGTAGACATTATATCCATTGAACATTCGACAATCAAAGGACTTTTCCAGTCAATAATGTCAGTATTTTTTAAATATTTTTGCCTTTCATTCTCATTAAGTATTTTGGATGGCTCAACAAGATTTATTGTTGCTCCATTGATTTGGTCATAGCTCATTAGTATTTCGTTTTCCTCGCACCATTCTATCAAATATTTTCTTTGTGTCTCTTCTTCATACTGATACCAATGGTCAAGTTCTCCAAGTTGCTCCAGCAAATTCTTAAACTTTGAATATGCCCCTTTTTTTCTAAAAATGGATCCAACTAATTCAGCTTTTTGTTTTATGAATTTGTATGCAAACTCTAAGGCAAGATTTTTGCCAAGACCAAGTTCTCTTTTGTGTGGAATGGCAACATATATTGCATCATCAATATCATCGGGTAATTCTTCAGGATTATCACCATACTCGGAGTGATAATAGATTTTCCCCGAATCTTTGGATAAATATGCCATATGCTCATATGGTTTCCCCATGCTGACAAACATAAAAGCATCTTCTATTTCGTTGAAATTTATTCCCATAATTTCATTTTTGGTGGGCTAACGCTCAAGTTAACCCGCCCGCCAACCAGTTTGGCAATTAACTTTGTGCGATGTAATTTGTTGAATCTGGCTCAAGACATCGCACGTTCTCGCGGGTCGGTGTTGAACGCATTGTTATATTATTTCATGCACTTAGCTTAGTTCGTTTACCTTCTTTTTGGTGGTTGAAGATATGTTTTAGTTTTTATTAATGCCACTATAAACGGCAAATCTATAGTTTTTATACCAACAATTCACCTGAGAAAAACCTTTGTTTCTCAACCATTTAAGTTGTATGGATAAAGGTGCCATTTTATCTTCTTTCATTCTGTCAATTGCTTCGGCTAATGCTGTTTCTGTTACATTATTGGCCTTTACTTCCATTAGCCAATTGTCTTGGTAAATTTTTTCAATTTCTTTGTTTTCTCCCAATACTTGATCTGCATTTATAAAAATGCCGTTTTGGCATAATGCTTTCTTAATTTTGCTAAACAATTCTATTTTTTCGTTGTCATCAAGGTGATGAATTGACAATGACGATACGATTAAATCATATTTTTCATTAGGTAATTTTTTTGAATAATCAAGAATTTGATATGTGGCATTCTCGTATTTTTCAAGACGTTTTTTTGAAATATTTAGCATTTCCTCTGATAGATCTACTAAAGATATTTGGGCGTTACTAAATTTTTGAAATATTAATTCTGAGAGTAGGCCAGTTCCTGCCCCAAGATCAAGAACAGAAATGCTAGAAAATGATGAAAATGGTATAATCTTAATGATTGTTCCGTAAAAATCAGAGTAGCCTGGGATTAGCTGTTTCCTCGAATTATCGTAGCTATCTGCGTATTTGTTGAATTTGTCTCTAATTTTCATTTTAGATTCGGTAAGATCCCATATTTTTTAACAAGAAATTCTTCAAGTCTAGCAATTCACTTTCCCCAACATATTTACAGAAAGCCAATACAGTTATTAGTGTGGAGATGAATCCGATAGGGAAAAATATAGTTGCCAATATTTGATAATCATTAATCAGATTACCCACAAGTGAAAGTGCGAATGACGTAACATTTGTTGCTACTAGAAGTATAATTTTTTTTGTATTCAGATTGATTATTGAGAAGGGGAAAATGAATTTTAATTCTGCTGATATGTGTGACTGGTTACCCTTATTTGATATTGATCCTAGCCCGACAACTGTGGATCGACCTCTCATTCCAAATGTTTTAGTCCAAATTTTAAATTTTCCATCAGTTATCCTTCCTCTCACAGTTTTAGTTGTAAACCTAGTGGAGGTAAGATTTTTTTTGAGTATATCGATTGCTTCATCTTTCGTGCAGTTTAGATCCCATTCTAGAGAGATTGAATTTTTATTTGTGGGGGGAGTTTTAGTCATTTTTTTTTAAATATAACGTTTTAGCTCACGGGCAAGCGGACTTAACACCTGTGGGTATGGTTTAAACTATAATTTTATAAACAGCACAAACGCTGGAAAACCGCCCGTGCCCGCTTGTCCGGTGGAGCGTTTTGTTAGCTGGTTTGGGAAGATTGATATGGTAATGGCAGAATATACAAAAGGAATAGCAAGCGATAGTCCAACAATACTCAAAGATGGGCATACAATGTTTATTAATGATGTGGTGCGAGATTTAAACCGCAAATCTTTTCTTGAACAAAGAAAGATTGACACTGATAAATGCCTCTCGTCTGTACAGTACAGTTTACACTGTATGGAGCAGGCTGACGCTTTAAAAAATAATGCTCTTGGAAAAAAAATGGTTCCGGGCCTGATTGAGAACATACAGAAAGTGCTTAACAGCTAACGTTAAAGTTCACCTGCCGCTATGGAGCGCAGCGGAATAGCGGTCAGGTGGAGCGTCTTGTTAGGAGAAATGGTATGCCTCTTTGACATATATAAACGCCAGTAAGGATAACGACTGATCCGATTATTTGACTAAAACTTGGTCGCTCTTTTAAAATTATCAATGCTAAAATTACTGTAATTATTGGAACTAAATTAATAAAACTTGATGCCTTAGAAGCACCAATTATCTTTATGCCCTCATTAAAAAAAACATATGAAAGAACGGATGCCCCTACAGACAATAGCAATATACAGAGAATATCTACACTTGAAAAAGTCCAATGCAAATTACCTTCCTTATTGTCATACAAAAACCATGGAAGCAAAGCAATACAGCCATACAGAAAGATATAAAATAATTTAATATTTTGAGAAGAAAATGAAAATTTAAATTTTTTCAAAAGTATATTGTATAAACCAAAGCATAATGTTCCAAGAAGTAACATGATATCGCCAGTATTATAGCTTGATTTTAGTATTACTGACAGATCAAATTTAGTAATAATAATTACAACACCTATATATGCTACAATAAAACCAATAGCATTTATTATATCAATTCTTTCTTCTTTTATTAATACTGATAGAGCTAATGTAACTAAAGGAATCGTGGATTCAATCAGTCCTGCATTAAATGCAGTACTAATGTTTAATCCTTTGAAATAGAAAAAGTAACACAGTGCAATGCCTATAACCCCTAATATTGCAAGCTTGATATGTTCGAATTTCGAAATTTTAAATAGCTTCTTATTTTGAATAAAAACTATTATGCCCAATATAATTGTTGCAATAAAAAATCTTAAAAAAGTTACTTCTGAAGGCGGAATGGTATCAAGCAATATTTTGCCGGCTACAGCAGAAGCTCCCCAGAATATAGCTGAAAAGATAAGTTTAATATACACTAATTGCATTTTTCATATTCCCCTTTTTCAGTATTTGTAATAGGTTGTAAGTCGAGTATCCAAGAATAAGTTTGCGTGATCCGCATTAGATAATGGTCGTATTTTTTTATAAAATCAATAATTTCATCATCTATTTGTGACATGGAAATAGAATCAATATTATTTGCAATATTAATTATGAAATCATGCGTAATAGCCTGAAGATTTTTGACAATTAATTCAAAATCGCTATTTAATTCTATCCAGTCAATATCATGCTCATCCCAGAACATTTCAATCTTGATTCTATCTCTAATTAGTGCCTGGCCGGAAAGTGAATAGTAACGGTTTTACGGTATGTTAAATCATTGACAGGCCGCGAAGATATTAATTTTTTCTATTCCCGCCCGATTTTCGATGGTGTTCAAAGTTGCAACATCATGCTGAATATATTATATTTTTTACTGTTTAAAACATGAGATTCGCAGGGGGAAATACTCCAGTCACATAAAATCTTCGTTATCAAATATGCCATGAGAACAGTAAAAAATCCACAACTGCAACTGGGCGGAACGACCATAGAAAAAATCAAAATTAATCTCAAGTCTCGCGATGACATTCCACCTCTGTTGTTGGGGCTCCAACATATTTACATGATCACTGAACTTCGAGAAAAAGTATTCGCAATTCTGGAAGAACATATCAACCCGGATACGGATAATGGTACTGGCCGTCCCGGGATGGACCTGTGGAACATACTGGTTTTCGGTGTCTTGCGATTAAACCTGAATTGGGATTATGATCGTCTGACAGAAATGGCTAACAACCACAAAACAATACGTATGATGGTTGGCCATGGTACATTCACCGATGATTATGAATATAAGCTGCAAACCCTGAAAGACAATGTCGCTCTCCTTACCCCGGAGATTCTTGATAAAATCAATATCGTTGTCGTTGAAGCCGGACACAGTATTGTTAAAAAAAAAGAAGACGAAGAACTGCAAGGAAGATGTGATTCCTTTGTTGTGGAGACGGATGTGCACTACCCCACAGACATCAACCTGCTCTTTGATGCAATGCGTAAAGTCATCACTTTGATTGCAACACTCTGTAGCTTGTGCAAACTCGGTGGGTGGCGACAAAGCGAACATAATATTAAAGTTATCAAGCAACTCTTTCGTAAAGCCCAACAGCTGAAACGGTCAACATCCAAAAATCAGGACAAAAAGGATGCACGGAAA
>JAKIUY010000171.1 GCA_021647315.1 Victivallaceae bacterium | reverse complement strand
GACAGCATAGTTTAAAACAGGGGGGTACTTTTGAGAAATTGAACAAAATTGAACAAAATTGAATGACTTGAATGGAAAAAATTGTTAAATCAGGTAGTTTTTATAATTGTTAGGACAGGTGTGAGTTCAACTATAATGGAATAAAAGAACGTTGTGTCATTGAATTCATACCGTCAAAAATTGTTAAAACTATTTATGAGCAGACGCAGGGTGTATGTGCTGAATGCAAAGCGACAAGACTGTTTACCCATGCTGGCGTAATGAGTCGCTATATGTACAGCAACAATTTTATCGCAGATATATTAACTGAACATTTTTTCTATACACAAACCGCCGGAAGGCTATGTGAAAAATATGGTATAAGCAGTAGCGCGTTCCATAATATTGCTCATAGCATAGCAGATTTATTAAGACCGGTTATAGATAAAATCGAAGATGATTTTTTACGTGCTTTAGTTAAATATGCGGATGAAACAACCTGGAGTACTGATGGTGTCAAAAGCTGGGCATATGGATTCTTTTCTGATACTTCATTCCTGTTTAAGTTTCGCCACACCAGAGCCAAAACAGTTCCTTATATGTTATTTGGCAATGATCATCATACAGGTGTATTAGTCCGTGATAGATACGCTGCATATAATTTTATAAACTGTCGTCAACAATTTTGCTACTCACATTTAATACGGGATGTTGAAGATCTGGGAAAAGAATTTCCGGATGATAAAGAAATCTGTAAATTTGTTGATGATTTAATTCCATTTCTGACAGAAGCAATAAGGCTTAGAAAGAAAAACCTGCCAAATCAAAAACATCGCTCAGAAGCAAAAAGAATAAAAAGTAATATAATCAGAATTGTATCAAGTGAAGCAAAAGACCCTGGAATTCAACATATTCAAAATATTTTCAGAGAAAATAAACATCGAGTATACCAGTGGTGTCTCTCGCCGCTCATTCCAGCTGAAAATAATTTTGCCGAACGTGCATGGAGACCAACCGTTATTGCTCGAAAAATAAGTTTTGGTTCACAGTCAGAAAAAGGAAGATTGACCAGAGAAGTACTTATGTCATTTTTAGTTACGGCAAAAAAAAGAAATTTTGATCCAAGAGCAAAATTAAAAGAATTTCTGGATGTTATTACCAAAGACAAAAGTTTAGCGATCTCATTTACTCTTTAGAATTTTATTCATCCTTTGTAGTTTACTTAATCACTGTTGTTTTCATAATTGACTGACGCATTACTATAAAATGGCTGAATTCAAGCCATCTCGAAGTCGGATAAATTATTTTTTCAGCGAAATAACTACATTTTTCAGATTGCCGTCACCATCACTGGCTGTGATAATTTCGCTGTCATCTTCCAGGGTGATATGAATAATCCGCCGCTCATGAGCATTCATTCTTGGCAGAGTAGTCGGGTCGCCCCAGCGTTTGACCTCTTTAGCAGCATCAAGTGCCTGTTTTTTCAGAGTATCCTCGTCGGTGTCGCCTTTGTCCTCACGGCTATTGCGGTCATCACGAGCATAACTATTGCTTCCGTTATCACGATCGTCGCGGTTATAACTACTTTTTCTATTCCGGTTATCGCGCTGTTCATAGTGGTCATTTCTGCTGTTTTGGTCATCGCACTGTTCATAGTTACTGTCACTGCTATCCCGTTGCGGTACTTTGCTGTCATAAGAACCACGTGACCGCGGGTAGCCATCAATATCCAGCACTACTCGCGGGAACGTTGAATCGTTGTTGTACATCATCCGGTTAAGGATGATTTGAAAGCTTTCAAGCATCTGGCCTTTTCTGCCAATGATTCTACCAGCTTCTTCAGATGAGATAGTAATCGCAATTTTCGGCCCTTTTTCTGAGACTTTAAGATCAGCTTGCAGTCCAAGATAATCAAACATAGTGGCCAAAGTTTTTACGGTTTTTGCTTTCTGTTCTTCAAGGTTTCCTGTTGTTTCAGTCATTTTGTACTCCTTACAGTTAATCTAGGAAATTTATTGTGCGGCAACGGCCGCAGTATCGTTGTTTTTACTATCAAGTTTTTGGGTAATCAGCAGTTGAAAAATGCTGACAGTCTGACTCACGGTCCAGTATAGTGTCAGTCCGGAAGGAAGATTATAGAGGAAAATCAGCATAATCAAAGGCATGAACATCATCATTTTCTTCTGCATCGGGTCACCGCTCATCGGGGTTAATTTCTGTTGAACAGCCATCAACAGAGTCATTGCAATAACCAATGGATTTATAGCTAACCCGAAAATAGTCGCGATCGTATCGGGTCGCGACAGATCCGTTGCCCACAGGAACCCTACATGACGCAATTCAACTGCACCGTCGAGCGTGGCGTAAAGGGCAAAAAATACCGGAATTTGAAGAAGAATAGGTAGACATCCGCCGAGTGGACTGACATGCTTTTCCCGGTAAAGCTCCATAACTTTACTGTTCATAACCTGCGGATTGTCCTTGTACTTTTTCTTCAACTCAGCAACCAGCGGTTGTAGTTGCTGCATTTTCTTCATTGATTTGTTGGCTTTTTGAGTTACCGGCCAGAAAAGCATTCTGACAATCATCGTCAGAATAATGATACTCCAGCCGTATGAACCGCATTTACTGTTAAGCCAGACCAGAAATCTCAACAACCATCCGGCAATTGCGTCAAGCGGACCCCAGGAAAGGTGGAGCATATCTTCGCCTTGCGGCGCAAAGTCCTTAAGTCGCGAATACTCTTTCGGACCACAATATACGCTGAACGATAATTGTTTTTCCGTGTTAGGTGACAGAGTTACCTGGCTGTAAACGCCGCTTGCCATGATGATGTAGTATTTTTCATCATCATTCTTATCTTGGCGTTTGACCCGCTTGACAGCCAACTCGTCAAACGGGGTTTCCGCTTTCACTATGCCGGCGAAATATTTGTTCCCGGCTCCAAACCAGCGAATCGGGCTGTCAGTTTCCACCAGCAGTTTCTCATCATCGGCATCGAGTCCGTCAAAACGGTTATCCGTGGTCAGGTAATCGATACCATGAGTTTCACGCCGGGGAGCGTCTCCACTCAATTGCTTAAGCGGCGGCAGCGCATAACCGGAAAAAGCAACTTCGTTCAGACTCAATGACTGGGTGCCGATATTTTTTATTCCGACCTGGCATTTAATCTGATAGCCTTCAGCCAGACTCCATTGCTGAGTCAGCATGATAACGCCATTTCTGACCGCTATTTTACGCTCCAGCAGGTAACTGTCGGGGGCGATAAGCTTATCAGAGACGATATCAAGAACTTTATATTCCTGACCACCAAAAATCCCCAACGCGCCTTGCGGCATATCACCGCCAATTGTAATTTTATTGGTCAGATCGGCTTTGAAAAATTTCTTTAACGTTGTTTCAGTTATTGAACCGGCAGCCGGGGATATTTTCAGTGATAATTGTTCATTGGAAATAATTATATCTGGATATTTTTTCAGCAACTCTGTAAGTTTATCCGCCGATTCACTGCCGGTTTTTTCCGTTAATACCGGAGTAGCTGGAGCGGTCTTTTCAACTGTTTCAGTTACAGGCGTTGCATTTTTTTCAGTTTGCTCGACAGCTTCCTGCTGTGTGGGAACTTCCGCCGGGATCCAACCCATTTGGCGGCAGATATAGGGCCATCCAATGATCAATGCTGCTCCAAGCGCAAAAACTACAACTACTGTTTTGTCAAATTTCACTATTTGAACCTTTTTTTATGTTACTTTTCGCCATCGGTACGGGATCTGATCCGCCGCGGCAGAAGGGCTGACAACGCAGCAACCGCCAGAGGGTTAATGCACTGCCTTTGAAAACGCCATGAATCTTTAATGCTTCAATTGCATAATGAGAACAGGTGGGAGAAAAACGGCAGGCAACCGGTAACCATGGAGAGATAATTTTCTGGTATAAAATAACCATAAATATCATTATTCCAGAGATGGAGAAAAACGCCATCATTCCTCGATCATTGCTGCCTTTTTTAACAGTATCAGCAAATCCTTCTGAACCGCCTGTTGTTTTGCAGTCATGATGAATTTCCGTGGAATCATTACTAGGTGAGCAATCCGAACCCCAGGCTTTAGTAATCGAAATGATTCCCAAAGCAGTCTGCGGGCTCTGTTCCTTGCTACCGCCTTGTTGCTGTATTTTTTTCCGCATACGACTCCGCAGCGCAAACTGCTGTCCGTGGACGGTGCAACTACCAGTAACATATAACGCCCGACATATTTGCTGCCGTGCTCGCGCATATAGGCGAATTCAGAACCCAGCCGTAATTTATCGCTAGATGTTAAACTTTTTTTCAAAATTACTGTTACATGTCCCTAAGAACAGTTCCATTTAAATGTGGGTTCTATTCTCTGGCGCACACCGTGTTTCACCGGTTACAGCGCCAAACGAGAACGCCCTTTCTGACGACGACGTTTTAAAATTGCCCGACCTGAGCTTGTCGCCATTTTTGCTCTGAATCCTAATCTGCGTTTGCGTCTTCTGTTCGACGGCTGAAATGTTCTTTTCATTTTTTCTTACCTCAAATATTTAAAACTGTAATTCGTAATTTGATTTGCATGGTATATCCATAAATTTTTTTACTGTTACCAATACAAAAAAATCGTTGCCATTTTTATAAATGTAAAAAGAAATGTACATGACAATTTGATTTATTCAAGTAAAATTGACCAATTTGTAATTCAATTTTTCATTTTATGTAAGACCTCTCTAATTTTGACGCATTATGCTTCATTGCAGTTTGCCCCAGTATGACAGCTCTTCCAGACTGTCTTTCGTTGCGCATGCCAGCGCCACGTGACTTTGAACGTGTCTTACAGGAGCAGCCGGCTTACTAGAAATTAGAGTGATGAGGTCTTATCATTCTGTAGTACTAACCGTCATTTTCGTATTTTTTGTGCATGTTTTTATTTTTGCCTTAATGTTAACTTGTTGACGGATAAAATATTACATTTTATTTTTCAACAGTAGTATTTTTCTAAAAAATCATTCTGCTGTTAATTATTCTGCAAAAAAATGATTCTGTCACAAATGATTCTGTCATGTTTTGGGTTGCGGCTTTGCTGCTCTGCGATTTAAAACCGTTAGTGTGCGGTTTGAGCCGAAATGAAGTAATTGATGTTTTCGTTCAGGCACTATTTAATTATTTTTCCGGTTTTTATGGAATTTTACCGGTATTGACACTATAATATTAATAATTCGTATCGTTCGGTATTACCAAACGGAGTAATCAACCTGAAACAGGGAGACGAGTATATGAACAGAATATTAATCGCAGCCGTCGCAGTGGGTTTTTATGCCTTACTGGTAAACGTTGAGGCAGGAGCTGTCAAACCGACACCGATTAAAAAAGTGGTTAAAAAAGGTGACAAGATCACCGTAAAGGTAAAGAGCCCGAAGAAAAAAACTTTGCCTGCCAGGCAGGTAGTGGCGAAGCAGAAAACCACTGACATTAATCCGCCTGAAAAATGGGATTTTTTCCAGTTTGGCGTCTGGTTTGATGTTCCGAGTGTGACCAGAACCTCCAATGTCTACGGCATTAAAATCGGAGCACCGTTTTGCTCGGGGCAGGGAACTGTGAAGGGAATCGAAACGGCAGTATTCTGCGGTGCGACTGATAGCATAACCGGTCTGCAGGCCTGTATCATTACCAGTGTCACGAAGCGCATTGACGGGCTTCAATTCAGTATTGTTAACTATGCGGAAGAGGTGGAAGGCCTTCAGCTCGGAGTAGTTAATATAGCAAAGAAAAAATCATTTCAAATCGGGATTCTCAACTATATCGAAGATGCCGCCATTCCATGGTTGCCGATCGTTAATTTCAAATTTTAACCAAATTAGACCCTTAGTCGTAAAGTCTTGTCATTTTTTGGCAAGAGTTGAGGGTTTACTTCCGCTTCCGTAGCGACGTAGGAGCGGAGTTTGAAGTGGCACCTGACTTCAGGTGCCACCTGACACTCTTGGCTCAGAGTTTGACTTTATGGTTTAAGTTTTGAGCTTTGAATAGTGAAAAGAAATGAAATTTACCCGAACGGGTATAAACTGGAGCTTTATTATGAGAGCGCCAAGCGAAGCTGGTGCAAATAAGTTGGATAATCCAACCTAGGTAAAGCCTAACCAGCAGCCTAGAACTGAACCTCGTGCATAGTAGCGGTAACAAACTATGTGAAGCCGAGGTAAA
>JAKIUY010000170.1 GCA_021647315.1 Victivallaceae bacterium | reverse complement strand
GGGAACCTCTCTTGATTTTATATCAAAAAGCGCAATAAAAAAGGGGGAAGACGGTTTTTCTCTGTTTTTTATTGATTTTAAGTAAGAAAATAGGTCTGTAACCATAGGTAAGGGTTGACAGTACCTTATAAATACAAAGGATAGTACAATGATTTACGATGCGAATAAAGCTTTGATTCAAACCGAACTTGATGATATAAAACTGTTGAACCGTGGTAAAGTAAGGGATATTTATGACCTTGGCGATGCCCTGCTGTTTGTCGCTTCAGACCGCCTCAGCGCATTTGATGTTGTTATGCCTAACGGTATTCCTGATAAAGGTAAAGTCCTGACGCAGATTTCACTGTTCTGGTTCGAAATGATGGACTGGTTGCCAAACCATCTGATCAGCATGGATGTTACGACGCGCCCCGAACTGGTAAAATATGCTGATGACTTGCAGGGACGTTCAATGATTGTCAAAAAAGCGGCACCGCTACCGGTTGAATGTATCGTTCGCGGTTATATTGTCGGCAGTGGCTGGAACGATTATCAGCAGACGGGGATGGTTTCAGGCATTAAATTGCGTGATGGTTATCGTCAGGCGGAAAAACTTGATGAAGCACTGTTCACTCCTTCAAGTAAAGCAGAACAGGGCTTGCATGATGAAGCTATCTCGTTTGACGAAGTTATAAATTTAATCGGTAGCGATCAGGCCAATCTGATCAGCGAACTGTCGTTGAAAACTTATAATACTGCGGCTGACTATGCTAGAGAACGCGGCATTATTTTGGCTGATACCAAATTTGAATTCGGGATGTTTGAAGATGAAATTATTCTGATTGATGAAGTATTGACTCCGGATTCAAGCCGCTTCTGGCCTGCTGATCAATATGAAGTGGGCTGTAGTCCGGTAAGCCTGGATAAACAGTATGTCCGCGACTATCTTGAAACTCTTGACTGGGGCAAGGTTGCTCCAGGACCTGAATTGCCACAGGAGGTTGTCGAAAAGACTGCCGACAAATATCGTGAAGCATATCAGATTATTACTGGCAAAGAACTGTAGCAGACACTTGTCTAGCTTGTACACTAACTAGGAAATTATTTCATCTGTCGCTACGCTCGGGTAGGTTTTAACTAGTAGTTTCACTGCGTGGTTTTCAACAGGCGACGTCTCGGTGACACTCGTAGAGGACAACGTAAAAAGTCTAATCCCCCTGGGGATTATCAGCCTATGCGCCTGGAAGTCGCAAGGTACTGTTTTAAGTTCCGGCAAAGCCGGTTATATTCAATGGCGAGACTCTGTCGAGCTGATAACTGACAAGTTTTAATTATGTCTCAAGAAAAAATATGGCAGGTTTATGAGGTAAATTCGGTAGTTCGTGAACTGCTGGAAAACAGCTTTCATCCATTCTGGCTTGAAGGTGAAGTCGGTACTTTGCACATTCACCGTTCAGGTCATGTCTACTTGACCTTAAAGGATCGTCGTTCACAAATTAAGGCGGTTTTTTTCGGCGGAGCCAACCAAGCCAATAATATGAATTTGCGTGTCGGTATGGCTGTTGAGGTTTATGGTCAACTGACGGCGTATGAAGTGCGCGGTGAATATCAATTCTCGGTTAAGACTATTCGTCCGGTCGGCGTCGGGGCATTGCAACGTAAATTTGAAGAGTTAAAGGCCAAGCTTGAAGCTGAAGGTCTTTTTTCCCCTGAACGTAAAAAACCTATTCCCGTTTTGCCGCGTACCATTGGGGTAATTACCGCTCCGGGCGGTGCCGCTATTCGTGATTTTCTCCAGATCATTAACCGCCGTTTCCCTGATGTTAATATCAAAATTTATCCAGTTCAAGTTCAGGGCGTCGGAGCGGCTGAACAGATTGCTCGTGGTGTTGGTTTCTTTAATCGCAAATGTCCGGTCGATGTCCTGGTGCTGACGCGTGGCGGTGGCAGTATCGAAGATCTCTGGTCGTTCAACGAAGAAGTTGTGGCGCGAGCCGTTGCCACCAGTGTTATTCCGGTGATCAGTGCGGTCGGGCATGAAATAGATTTTACCATCTGTGATTTTGTCGCTGATCTGCGGGTGCCGACACCATCAGCGGCAGCTGAACTGGTTATCGGTCAGCGTGATGAATTTATTGCCAGAGTGAACAGTGCCAGAAAAAATATGGCACGTAACCTTCATCTCAAACTCGAACAGCTCCGTAATCGTTATAAGTTGGTCTCCGGCAGTTATGTGTTCCGTGAACCGGCTCACCTGTTACGCCAGCAACAGCAGCAACTTGATGAGTTAAGCAAAGCGTTGAACAGTGCAATTGCTGACAGCTCAATCATCGCTAGGACAAATTTAAATACCCTGCAACTGCGCCTCGCGGGACAGAAGAGTGATGGATTGATCAGACAGGAACAGCTTCGTTTAACCAATCTGCGCCATAATTTGCAAGTAGCGGCAAAACAGCAACTGAATAGATATTCAACCGCATTTATGCTATTGGAAGGACGTTTACAAAGTCTTAATCCAACTGCCGTTCTGCAACGAGGTTATTCTATCCTTTCTTATCAGGGCAAAACGGTAACCAGTGCCGCCATTCCAACCGGGACAGAATTGATTGCCCAAGTCGCCGATGGCACCATAAATCTAACCGTCACCGGTAGTAAGCAAAATTAAATGCTCAGTTCATCACAGGCGTTGTAGAAGGCTAGTACATTTTCCGGTGTTACTTCAGGTTCTAATACATGGGTCGGGGATAACATCAATCCACCATTCATTGCATCCAGCGACTTTCCGAGATCAAGCACTGTGTCGCGCATCTCTGCCGGTGTGCCGAACGGAAAGGTGGTCTGGGTGCCGATACAGCCGTCAAACGCCAGCTTTTTACCATAGCGTTTGCGGATCGCAATCGGATCAACGCATTCCGGCTGGACCGGATTAAGAATTGTTACGCCAATTTCAACCAAATCGTCAAGTATGTCACTAATATTTCCATCTGAATGGTACCAGATATGAATATCCGGTTTAATCGCTTTGGCAGCCGCATAAACTTTTGCCCAGCGTGATTTCATCATTTCTCGCCATAAATCAGGCTGAAACATCATTGCATTCTGATTGGCGACATCATCACCGCAAAGCAGATAGTCACAACCCGCCTTGGCCGTGGCGATCGCATTCAACATATTGTTATGCCAGAATTTGTCCAGAATGTATTCCGCCCAGTCACGCTGGATCAGCATATCCATCAGGAATTCTTCATAACCCCGCACCTGCCAGGCCGATTCATACATGTGACCGATTGCGCCAACCGCAACCTTGCCGGTAGCATGGACGTCTGCGACCCGGTGTTGCATATTGTTTTCATCCCAGTCGCTTTTGTCAATGAACGGATAGTTTTCAAGTTCATCGAATGAAGTTGCATTTCGTAATGGGCTGATATATTCAGTAAAATGGTGAAAGCCGCAACCTTTATGTCCGCAACCATTGGCATCAATTGTGAATTCATCCTTGCCTACCTCATATTCAGGAAAATAGTGACTGAAGTCAGGCGGCTGAAAACCGGCAGGTGGCTGCAGGGAGAAAGATTCTCCTGCGTCATTATTAAAATAAGTTAAGGGATTTTCACCCAGATAATTCTCCATTTTTTCTGACATGGCTGCGGCATAACTGGCGCGACGTGGTACCCGGTCAACTGGTTCAAAATTGGCAAATGCCAGAAATCTTTCCCGTTTTGTCATCTTTACTGATCCTTTTTTAAAGTAGCTTAGGCGTCTCGCCTGAGTATAAATATTTACCACCTTTGGTGAATATTATTGTTCATGTGATATTAAATTATACCTATATATAATAATATTACAGTTGAATTATTATTGCAATACAATATATTAATCTTAATGTGATATTTATAATCACCATGTGACACAGAGGATAAAAATGTATATTTGGGAGAAAAGTTTTCAGGTTTATCAACCATTGGCATCGTTTCCGACGCCTCGACATATTGCTGAAGAGGTGCAGACTAATAGTTTATATTATTGCGAAAGTCATCTGCGCCACGGCAATACTCTCCTGTTTGTCTGTACTCTTAAAGGTCGTGGAATATTCCGTACTGACGGGATTGAATATGATCTGTTGCCGGGGACAGCATTTATCTGCCGGGATCTTGAGCTTGATGTCGCCTGGTATTACCCTGATAGAACAACTATTCCCTGGCAGTTTTTCTGGCTGAATTTTCAAGGTGAGGCCGCTGATGCTATGATGGTTGATTTGGTGGCACGGTATGGACACCTTTATCAGGTTGATATTCAGCATGCAATGCTGATGAAGCTCAGTTCATTTCAAAAATCATCGGGCAGGATATGCAATCTCTCGCCTGCGGAGGGGGCCAAACTCATATTTGACCTATTGGGCTATCTGGCAACGGTTGCCAGTGCTGAAAGTAGTTCTGCCCCGCAGAATATTCTGGTAAAAAATGCTCAGATCTTGATGTTGCAACAGCTTGAGAGCCCGTTGACTATTGCTGATTTTGCGGAACAACTTTCTATCTCTCGTGAACATTTCACCCGTATTTTTAAACTTCAGACCGACACCACTCCAGCAGAATATTTGCTGCGCCATAAAATGTTGCATGCCTGTAAATTGTTGAAAGAAACCAATCTCAGTTGTAAGGAGATTGCCATGAGACTTGGTTATAGCAATGCCACGAATTTTACCCGTGCCTTCAGAAAGCGACAAAATAGTACCCCTCAGTATTTTCGCCAGTCTGGTGCTATGCCGATATTTTGATTTCAAGTGATAGATCAGCTCCAATAGTTGTTGGTTAAATGATCAATTTGTCTAAAAAATAAATATTTTATCTATTTATAATTGCTTAGATGTATGTTAAAATATACAAAATATAACTGTTAATAAAAATAATGAGGGCAATTAATGAACAGTCGCGAACGATTATTGACAACGCTGGCGCATAAGACACCGGATCGAGTGCCGTATGATTTAGCGGGAACCCAGGTTTCGGGTATTCATGTTACTGCGTACAGAAAATTATGTGAATATCTGGGGATTAAAACTGGTGAAATTGAATTTGCCGATGTTATTCAACAGGTGGTAATACCCAATGACGAAATTGTTGAACGCCTGCAGGTTGATACTTTTGGGCTTTTTCCGCTGTGCAGCCATAATTGGAATGTTCTAGGGATTGATAAGGGCGATATCTGGGAGTATGTCGATGAATGGGGTTTTACGCATCATTTTCCAAAAGAGAACGGCTACTGGTGGTCGCAGGTAGGACATGCCCTTGATGAAACTTTTATCACTGCTGAAGACTTTGCGCAACTCAATTGGCCGGTGGCAAATCTGCCCGGACGGGTCAAAGGATTGCGTCAACAGGCATTGCTGGCGCGCGAACAGGGTAGGGCGGTTGTACTGAAAGGACTTTGTGCCGGTCTGTTTGAGATGGGGCAGCGGGTGCGCGGGATGGAAAACTTTTTATGTGACCTGTTGGCTGAACCGGATATGGCAAAATTGGTGTTGGATAAAATTCTTGAACTTAAAATACAATTCTGGGAACTGGCACTGGATGAACTTGGTGATCTGGTTGATGTGGTTGCTGAAAATGATGATTACGGGACTCAGGAAAGTCAGTTGGTATCGCCTGATACATTTCGTGAACTGTTCAAGCCGCGTCTCGCTGAACTGTTCAGTTTTATCAAAACCAAACTGGCAGCGAAGAAAACCAATGGCGAACAGGGGTACTTATTCTTCCATTCATGTGGTAATGTCCGCCCCATACTACCTGATTTTATTGAAATCGGGGTTGATATTCTCAATCCGGTCCATATCAGCGCGGCCGGCATGGATCCGGTTTCCCTTAAACGTGATTTCGGCAAGGAAGTTACTTTTTGGGGCGGTGGTGTGGAAACGCAGAATGTTCTGCCACGTGGCACACCAGTTGAGGTGCGTGAAGATGTTAAACGTAATGTTGAAACCTTGATGGTTGACGGTGGCTTTGTCTTCAATACCATCCATAACATTCAGGCAGAAGTGCCACCAGAAAACATCATGGCAATGGTTGAAGCACTGCATGAATATGGGAAGTATTAATTAACGATTAACGATTAATGGAATAATCCTGATTGATAACACTTTAACATAAGTCCTGGCTCATTAGTCCCATAAATGGAAAATAAACAATAGGAAAGTTTACATCATGAGAGCGCCAAGCGAAGCTGGTGCAAATAAGTTGGATAATCCAACCTAGGTAAAGCCTAACCAGCAGCCTAGAACTGAACCTCGTGCATAGTAGCGGTAACAAACTATGTGAAGCCGAGGTA
>JAKIUY010000169.1 GCA_021647315.1 Victivallaceae bacterium | reverse complement strand
CAATTTTTAATATATTTGTTTCCAAGAGAGTGTTGCCTTTTTTTAAAAGGTGATTGCTTAAGACAACCGGGAACCTCTCTTAATTTTATATCAAAAATCGCAATAAAAAAGGGGGAGAAGGCTTTTACTCTGTTTTTTATTGATTTTAAGTAAGAAAACAGGTCTGTAACCATAGGTATGGGTTGACAGAACCTCCCTGTATTAAAGGATAAAAAAATAAGCGATAAATTCAAAATGAACAATCAAACAGGAAACCCTAAATTTCATAAAGGCATGCTGCTCTTTTATTGTGCCTGCGTTTTGGTATTGCTCTGCGCATTCGGACTAATGACCTTTCGCATAGTATTGAACTCTCAACTAAACGCCAAACTAGATGAAATCTGTGCCGCCGGGTATCCGGCAACTCTCGAAGAACTTAATGATTACTATCCCGCCGTCCCTGACGATGAAAATGCCGCATTGCTTTATGAAAAGGCGTTTGGGCTTTACAATTCTGTCGACAGTGAAATCATTAAGCAAAAGTTAATCAAAGTCAAGCCGATTAAACATTCCGAGAATGACCTTTTTGATGAGGAAACCGAACAACAGCGAATTGCCCAAACGGGCATTTATCGTCGAACGGGTCTGCATGACCGATATAGATTCTATCTTTGAGAGGGAAAAGCAGCCAAATGGGAATATAAATGAATATCCAATATTCAACATGGAATATCCAATTATGAAGAAAAAAAGCTCAAAATCCAGTATAAAAATGCGTAAAGAGATGTTATTTACATTTAAAGAGATAGCTGAAGCTACTGGAGGTGAATGGCTGGCGGATGTTGGGTTGACTGCCGGGGTTGACGCAGTGGTTACCGACTCACGGAAAGATTGTTCGCACTCACTATTTCTGGCACTGGCCGGAGAGAATTTTGATGCTCATGATTTTCTCGATACCGCGGTG
The DNA here is from genome assembly GCA_021647315.1 of Victivallaceae bacterium. Lineage (GTDB taxonomy): Bacteria > Verrucomicrobiota > Lentisphaeria > Victivallales > Victivallaceae > JAKIUY01. Next base: position 5,463 of record JAKIUY010000169.1, on the reverse strand, counting down.
GCTCAAAATGCGGCGGCACTCTGTATCAATCGTGATGCGATTGGAAAAGCTGCCGATTTGCCAGAGATTCCGGTGATTGCGGTTGATGATACATTATCAGCCTACCAGCAGTTGGGGGCATTTCATAAACGCCGTTTTTCTAGGCTGAAAACTATTGCTGTTACCGGTAGCATGGGCAAAACCAGCACTAAAGAGATTATCCGTTCAATTCTGGAAGCGCAATTCGGCAGCGATGCAGTTTATGCGACAGGGGGAAATACCAATAATCAGATTGGCGTGCCGCTTAACCTATTGCAGCTAAAAAAACAGCATCGAGCGTCTGTTATTGAAATCGGCACTAATCATCATGGTGAAGTTGAACCGTTAAGTTTGATCAGTGAACCTGACGTCGCGGTAATTACCACAATCAGTGCCTGTCATCTGGAATTTCTCGGTGATCTGGCTGGAGTTGCCACCGAAAAAGCTAAAATATTTGCGGGATTGAAAAAAGAGGGCATGGCTGTTTTTCCTGTTTCAACACCGGAAATGGAAATTATCCAGCAAGCGACTACCGGATTCGCACAATTACGATTCGGAAATAGGGCATCCGAAGCTGAAGTGAAAGTCGAATATCTTAACGGCAATCTGCACGGTTCAGAAATCGCGGTTTATCTGCCGGGTGAAACGGAACCATTTACCTTGACCTGGCCGTTAACCGGTGCTCACCAAGCGATGAATGCGGCGGCGGCAATTGCCGCAACTATGCCGTTGAATATCGGCAAAACGGCGATAGTTGAAGGATTAACAAATTGCAATCTCCCAGGGATGCGGATGAAAATATCTGAAGTCAATGGCGTGACCTGGCTCAATGACACCTATAATGCAAGTCCCGGCAGTATGTTAGCAGTAATTGAATGGCTGGCGGAATTCGCTGAACCGAAAAATTTATGTTTAGTCCTCGGGGATATGTTGGAGCTTGGAAGACATTCAGCCACCGCCCATCATGATATTTTAAAGTCAGCTTTAACTGTTCTACCCGGCTCGACAATTTTCGCGGTGGGACAAGCGATGATTAAAGCCGGTAAGATATTATCCACTGATGAAAAGAAAAATATATCTTTTTATTCTGAGGCTGTTAGTGCTGGCAGAGAACTGAAAGCCCAGTTAAAGCCGGGCATGATGGTGTTACTGAAAGGTTCACGCGGTATTCAGCTGGAAAAGATAATGAAGAGCTGAAAAGCAACGGAAGATAGAATCATGATTAATCAATACTGTTCATGTCTATCCCGTTATTCAACCGTTATCTAACCGTTATTTGGTCTGACTCAGAGAATATCAGCCATCAAGTAAAAAGCGGTGAAAAATCACCGCACTCCAAAAGCCTGTGGCACGGCAATTTGATGCGAAGCATCTTTGGACTGCGTAAATTATTTTACGCTTTTATGGAGAGTAAAATATGCAAAGTAAGTTTGATGGTATCCGAAAAATACTGATCATCCAGTTCAAAGCGGTGAAGTAAACACTTCGATCTCCAAAGGAGATCATGCCCATGCGCCTAGCACGTGACTACGAACGTGTTTTAGAAGTCACAGGTTATTATAGCAAAATTTTTGCTATCACTAAACCGGCTGCGATTATGGGGAACAGGGTTACGGTGGTAATAATACAGAGAGTTTCGGCTTTCTCAACGGTTGCGCTGGTCAACTTGTTTAATCCATTACCGATAGTTGGTTTTACTACCCGTTTACCGCCATAATTATGGGTTCCGCCGATTTTGACACCACAGGCACCGGCAAACGCGCTTTCAGGATAACCTGAGTTAGGACTGAGATGTTTTTTTGCGTCGCGCCGAATAATTTTCAGACAGTTTTTGGTTGACAGCCCGATAAACGGGGCGGCGATAGCAACGCCAAAGGCCGCGAGCCGAGCTGGAATGAAATTTGCCAGATCATCGATTTTTGCCGCCCAGAAGCCGAATCTATGGTAACGGGTGTTTTTGTAGCCGAACATTGAATCACAGGTATTAATGCTTTTGTAGAGCATTGCCAGCGGCGCGCCGCCAATCAGCGCGAAAAAGAGCGGTGCAATAACGCCATCGCTAAAGTTTTCAGCTACACTTTCAAATGTTGCCTGAGCCACGCCAGCTTCATCCAGTTCAGCGGTATCACGACCAACCATCATACCGACCGCCTTGCGGCTCCGCTCAATATTTCCTGACTTCAATGCCTGCCGTACCCAACGGCTGTGCACCAGCAGATCTTTTAATGACAACGTGGTATAAATGATTATAGCCTCCAGAATAAATTGGACAACTGGCCATGAAGCTAATATCTTCAACAATATCAGCGGCAGCATAAATGATACCGTATAAATAATAAGTACAGTAATCAGTCCACCCCCGGGACGTGAATAAAATATTTTTTCCAAACGTCTCGCCAGGGAGCCAATAAGTTTGACCGGATGCGGATAGTTGCGCGGATCACCGATAACCCAGTCAAGGAGCAGTGCTATCGCAACCGCATATATTGTCGTTAAGTGCATCCTAAATCCCCTGAGTACGAGTCCATTCTATATAACGTCTGACCGCCTCTTCAAGTTTTTTCATGGCTTGTTTTGCTGACTTTCCACGCGCGAGTTTAAATGCGGCTTGCCGTTCTTTCGGGTCGGATATTTTCATGATTTTTTCACGCTCTTTGCTATCTATACGACCCGAGCCACTATATTCAAAACGCCGATCAAATTGACTGATTAAGGCGATATGCTCTTGCTCCTTTTCAGCTCGCTTTTCAAGAATATTTGCCTCTTTCAGTGATAATCGGGTCACTCCTTCCTTGCGTTCTTTATCTTCCAGTAACGCTCTGAATGCTTTTTGCCGTTCGGCATCATCAGCTATCTTGGTCGCTTCAGCTAACTGTTTGCTGTATTCCTTGCCGAGAAAATATTTCAGTCTATTTGCGTCAATAGGTTGACCTTTGCGCGGGCGCATCCAGGACAGTACAGCATCGGCGTGGTCGAGGGTATTCCACGTCCCATACAGATAACCAATTTTTTTTGCCGGATCATAACCGCTGGCAGTAAACTCAATCCCACCTTTCTTATACTTAAAATTGGGCTGTAACACGAAGCCTTTTTCCTTGAAGATTTTATCTATTAATTTTCGCGCGTTTTCATCACTGATTCGGGATGGCCGACCCGTGCCGTATGGACTTGAACGATATGGCAACCCGCTTGATGATACAATAAAAGGATTGGTTTTGGCTGGCTCCGCGGCCGATACGCTTTGTAATAATCCGCTGAATCCGAGAGTTGCCGCAGCTAGCATAGCTTTGTGACGAAATGGATATGGGTAGGCTTCCGGCAGGCAGGATGGATCAGGGTCAAGATAGGATGGATACTGGGGAGATGAATAGCGTTTGACGGGTTTTACTTCAAGATTATTGTTCTGCTGTGACATTATCAGCCTCCTTTATAATAAGTTGTTCTGCAAAATTTAACACCGGAAATGCCGGATTATAGAATTTATGGACAAATGTTTTTGAACGGTTTTTCCATAGCCTGTTGCCAATCGTATCTGCAATAGGGATTATAATTCGCTCATATTCACAAACCACAGGACTTGCGGCATCAATCTTGCCGGTAGAACTCCAGTTTGCGCATGCACACCATGAAGAACAGCGTTCTTTTACTTTACACCCCTTGCACTCTTTTTTATCTTTTGCGGCACAATTGTAAATCGCATTGCGCTTTGTTTCATCAAATCCCTGCCAGATATCTCCAATAGTAAGTTTATCCGAGGTATCGTCCTGAACAAACTGAACGCAGGGGTAAAGGTTGCCTGATGGCGCGATAGAGTATTGCCGAATCCCTATTGCACAACGTTCAGAACATTGTAGCGGTTCTTTGGTTCTTGTACTTATCCGTTCATCAAAACAACTGAGATACAACGATTCACCCGCCTGCATTTTTCTGCAATACCAGTCAGCCAGTCGTTCAAGTGCTTCTTTCAGCACAAACAAGTCGCTTTTAGTCCAGCCGGCAGAATAGTCGAGTGCAGTTGTAATATATGCAAAGCCCTGCGCCGCAAGCCACTGCACAGATTTATCCAGTTGAGCAGCGGAATGCGGCGTAACAACACACCTCACATCCGCACATGGATTCCATTTTAATAGATGCGGTATCACATCTAGCAGGAATGCAGAACTACCTGCTCCTGTCGGCAACGGACGTTGTTTGTCCTGAACATCCGGTATTCCGTCAATACTGACGGAAATGTAAATCCGCTTTTGTGAAAGGGTTTCAAGCGTTTCCGGGGTGAGCAACAAGCCGTTAGTACTTAGGCTGAAGGAGATATTAATATCTGACGCCTGGGTGATAAATTTATCACAGGCATAACAAAGCAACTCCAGTTCAAGTAGCGGTTCACCGCCAAAAAAAATGACATCAAGCTGGCTGACCTGCCTGCGTTCAGCCTCGTTCAGCGAAAATGCCACTATTTGATCAATAGTCGCTCTATCCATGCTCTGAGCCATTTTCCTGCCTGCATAACAGTAGGAACAGCGCAGATTGCAGTTATGCGTCAGATGAAGAGCAACAGATTGAGTGCTGAATTTGTTTTTCATACATCCTTTCCGCTTGATAAATTATGAGTAAAATTCAACTTGGAGCTTGTCTCGAGCACATTTTTCATATCCCTCTGAATCAATGCATCGTTCAGTTCCAATAGGAACATCATTATGCCCAGAAGAAACAATAAACCCTTATTCAAATTTATTTCCTTCAATCTCTTCTCGTGTTATTCGAACATTTAAGATCACCTGCGAGTTTTATAAACAGCCGTGCCGGTAATCTTTATTATTTCTGGGAATGGTTTACGGCTGTGTTAAAATTTGTCTGGTGAATCGATTTGTTGTACTTTTTTATATATATTTCCACGCCCATTGTTTTGCTATGGATTAAAGCTAATGGCTAATCAACTGAATGTCAAACGACAGACGGTAATTATTAGATGATTGATTGGACATTTAATGTTAAAACATTCTAAAACCACTAAATTTAGTCTATTCTGACTGTTAAACTTAGCTAAAAATACCTCTTTTATGAGCCATAGACTGTGGACTTCCATACCCAGAATGATAATATTTTTAGGCTGCATATCTCCCCCTAGCTATTTCATTGCGGAAAATGATATGTGGCGGGCTGTGCGCCAGAGTCTCAATCTCTTCCATCGTACCCGACTCGCACTGCGGACACTGCTGGAAGTCAGTAAATAATTCGTCAGAATGCGTACAATCATCGCTACTGTCAAGCAATTCAGCACAACTCAACTGTTCACGCGCCGCGGTTAACTTCTCTGCCCGCTTAGCCCCAGCAATAATCCCATAAAAACGGTTACGCATGAAGTTGGCAGGCGGTATATGCTGAATAAAACGCCGGATGAACTCATCTGCTTCAAGTTCCATCAGCTTATGTTTCGGGACTTCATTT
>JAKIUY010000027.1 GCA_021647315.1 Victivallaceae bacterium | reverse complement strand
GAACCTCTCTTGATTTTAGATCAAAAATCGTAACAAAAAAGGGGGGAGAAGCTTTTTTCTCGTTTTTTTGTTGATTTTAAGTAAGAAAACAGGTCTGTAACCATAGGTAAGGGTTGACAGAACCAATTGACAATTCAGGAGATGAAAAATGTTAACTGATAAATATAACCGCGATTTTTTGCTTAAAGCAATATTGCCGCAAGATAAATGGTACCCTTTTCCGGCTGCTAGCGATCGTCCAGCGTGGGAAAAAATAAAAACCAATAAACATTTATCGGCCATACAACGGCAAATAACGGAACAGGCTGAGAACGCACTTAGTCAGCCTTGGCCTGAACTTCTGGCGGAAGATTATATGGCCTATGCCCGTACTGGCAACCGTGATAAATATCAGCAGCCCTATTTTACAAGAAGAAACCGTTTATCCGCTCTTGTTATGGCCGAATGTCTTGAATATAAAGGTAAGTTTATTGATGAGATAATTAACGGTATCTGGTCAATTATCAGTGAACCAAGCTGGTGTCTGCCTGCTCATTCGGGCATGTTATCAAAATCGTTTCCATCGTTACCACAGAATGCCCCGGATGTCGTCGATCTTTTTGCCAGTCAAACCGCATTTATTCTTGGCGAAGTGCTCTTTTTATTAAAAGATAAACTCAATAGCACCGCACCTGAACTTGAAGCATGGGTCAAAAGTGAAATAGACCGAAGGATTATCTCTGAAGTAGAACAAAGTGATGACTACAGCTGGTTTAAAGGATATAACAACTGGTCAGCCTGGTGCACCACCAATGTTATTGGCGCGGCAATGTATACCATTGATGACCATGAACGCCTCGTCAACATATTTATAAAGATGATGACGGTGATGGATCGTTTCATTGATAATCAGCCTGAAGACGGAACATGCCTGGAAGGAGCAATGTACTGGCATGTTGCCGCTGGCAATCTTTTAATATTTCTTGAAATGCTATATTCACGAAGTGGCGGCAAGGTTAATGTTTTTGATGCGCCACTAATAAAAGCAATGGGCAACTTTGCCGAAAGGGTGAACATCGATAATGAATACTTTCTTGCTTTTGGCGACACCGTGGCGCGCAGCTCTCATCTGGCTCCGATAATTTATAGGTATGGTTCACTCTTACATGACGAATCGCTTCAAAGTCTGGCAATAAAACAGCTACCTGCTGCATTCAGCGGCAACGATCAAATATCGAAGAATATAATATATCTCCTGCGGACATTTGCCTGGGTCGCCGAAGATGAGAATAGTGCAACCTACTCGCCCGATTTGACAAAATGGTTACCGGAGATTCAACTGTTGGTGGCAAGAGAATGCTCAATTCCCGGGAAAGGAATGGTTCTGGGAGCCGTCGGTGGACATAATGGCCTCAGCCACAATCATTGCGATGTGGGAGTATTTTCTATCTTTTGTAATGGGGCTCCATTTATCATTGATATGGGGAAAGGCGAATATACGCGGCAAACTTTTTACAGTGCCAGATATGATATTCTCTGGACTAGGTCAAAAGGACATAATGTCCCGCTCATAAATGACTGCGAACAGCTTCCCGGCGGAGAGTATGGAGCAACTAATGTAACTTTTACCGATAATCACAACTGTACCTCGCTTGCTATGGATATTGATACAGCCTATCCTGACAAATGCGACCTGAAAAAATTACGGCGAGAGATGATTTTTAACCGAAGTGAAAGCAGAATTGAAATAAGCGACAAATTCGAATTTTCCGGAGAAAAAACAGAACTGCTTATTCCACTTTATATTGCTTCACAAGCTAAACAACTGACGGCAGGAAAAATCGCTTTGATCGGCGATGACACAACTGTCATAATAGAATACGATCCAACGGTCGTTGATGCTGAAATTGAAGATGTTCTTCTGGAAGATAAAATCTTGGAGGAGGTCTGGCAGCAAAAAAAACTTAGACGAATCTGGCTGCGATATCGCAAATCTACAATATCAGGCGAAATAAAACTGGTGATTTACCATGCCAAGTGCAGTCAAAAAGATCAATTATGATGTCACCTGAATCGTGCAACTCTAAGCACATAATTTGCATAAATCATTTGGTTCTCATATATTTCACTTTATTAAACAGTTCACTTTGCAGGGGCTTTACTAAAAAACTGAACTACTTGCAAACAAAGCCCTTACGCAACTCACACACTTATACTTGCAACTTTAAGTAAAATAAGGTATATTGTGATTAAAAGAGAACGGATAATTGGTGAAATATCAAAAATACAATGTGAAATATTATAAAATAAACCTGAGATATTATAAGGAGAAGTTATGTCTGATATTTTTAATTCAATCGTTAATCCGTTTAAACAACACGGCTCTGTTCTGGTGGCACCAGCCAAAACCCATCTAGAACATGCCGACGGTACTCCGTTTTTCTTTCTCGCCGATACCTGCTGGACAGGTCCGGCACTGAGCACGAAAGCGGAGTGGGAACAGTACCTGCTGGATCGCAAAAGGAAAGGTTTTACTGCCATTCAATTCAATATGGCTTCGCCGTGGCGCTCTGCGCCAACGGACGCTGAAGACCGTATCGCCTATACCTGCCGGAACGGTCATTTCGCCGTGAATGAAGAGTTTTACCTGCGTATGGATCAACGTCTGACGGCAATAAATGCCGCTGGTCTGTTGGCTGTGCCTGTACTTTGCTGGGCTCATACCACAGGCGATATTGGACGTGAATTGAATGAAAGCAATCTACTGGAACTGGTTAAATTCGAGGTTGAACGTTATCGGGATACTGAAGTAATGTGGATCCTAGCCGGTGATAATCATTATACACCGGAAGAGGCGGCAATGTGGAAACGTATTGGTCGCAAGGTTTTTGCTGACAATAAGCATATCCCGATAACCACACATCCTGTTGGCGAAAACTGGCCGTGGACCACTTGGGAAGATGAAGCATGGCTGACTGTCCTGAGCTACCAGAGCGGTCATGGTGACAGTAAAACAACTTTTTCCTGGTTACATCATGGACCGGTTGCCGATTACGGTAAACGCATGAAAATAACCCGTCCGGCAATTAATCTTGAACCGCCGTATGAAGGCATTAAAGGCTATAAAAGTGGTATGCCGCTCAGTGATTATGTCGTCCGCCGTTCAGTTTTTTGGAGTCTGATGATCACTCCGGTTGCCGGCATTACCTATGGCGGTCACGGTGTCTGGAGTTGGCATCTAGAACCCGGCGCCACCCCTGTTGGACATCCCGGCAACGGTGTCGCAATGATCTGGAATGACGCACTTGACCTGCCTGGAGCCACCCAGATGGGTTATATTCGCCAGCTGTTTGAATCTCTGCCCTGGACTGAGTTGTTCCCGGCTCAGGAGCTAATAAGACAAGCAGCGAACCAGCCAGAAACTTTTGTTACCTGTATGGCTACGCCTGATAGATCAGTAATTATGGTCTACTTCCCGATAGGAGGCCAGGCTGAACTGCTTATCAATGTTAATGCGTCTGAAAACAGTTCAGTCAGCTGGTTTAATCCTCGTGATGGAATTATAATGTCTGGCACTCTGACGCCGCCGGACAGCGAAAATGACTGGGTGCTGATTGTTCGTACCGATTTAAAGCGTGCATAATTTAAGTTATGGAGACAATTTCAAAACCGGCTGACGTCGGCTTTGAAAACCTTTATGTTCTTCTTTGCTTCGTGGTGGAAGAAATTGGTTGCACTTTACCGCTAATTTATGCTATTTTTGTTATTTCTTCTGCTTTTTACAGGATAAAACCGAATATCTGCGAATCAGAAAATGCCGTTCAAAATTAAAAATCTACCATGGAGAGTTTTGAAATTGCCTCATTGATTTTAATTTTGACAAGTTGCCAGCGCTTGCAGGGTTGGAGCAGTTAAAGTAAGCCCTATTTCAGCCATAATGGCGACAGTCACCTGGTTGATTACGCAATCCTCCGGTAATCCATATTCATGCATAATAGCGGCAAAAGCGATGCATCTGTCCGCATAGTGCTGTTTTGTTTCGTCGCTCAAGCCTGCTTTGTATTCAGCCCGGCTGACCTTGAACAGCAGATCCAGCGTACCGTTTGAATTAATAAATCCAATCATCATATAACGGTCTTCCGGCATTTTTATATCATAATGCCGAGTGCGTTGGCCGTGGATTAAATAGGGCATTATACCTATTATCATTGTAGTATCCTGAAATGAGACATTAAAGATATAACCACCCTTAACTGCGATAATATCCGCATCGCCCATTGCAGTTACGATCTTCCGTAACTCTTTCGGTGAAGTAACTTTACCGTTAACAATAAATTCAGTTATAGTTAGACTATGCATTATCTCTCCACAGATGACTATTCGTCCGGGTTATATTTTAGTTACAATCTTCGAAATTGACACCTTTATTCGCCGCCGGGCGGCTGCTCCCACCTTGAATGTAGATAACATGAGCTAGTCCCGTTTTATTTAGCGGGTTGTCACTTTGCAAAAAGTATTCCCAAAGTTATATTTTTTCATTTTAATTTATTAACTTACAAAACAAAGGAAAAGCTCATATTGTTAAACATTAACGCAATTACGTATGAAAGTCAACTGTCAAACCACCTTACCGTAGGAATTGATCAAGGAAATACTGAGTTACGCCGATTAGCAATTCAATTAGCCTGGCTGTGGTATCACTGGCAGCCGGATTCTGAAATAACAAAAAGATGGTCGAAGCTGCTAAAACAGAAAGGACGGCAAAGAAAAACGGCAATCGTTGCTATGGCACGTCAATTAATGGCTGCGCTTTACAGAGATATTGTAAAAGGCGAAGAAATAAAAGGAGCAAAGAAGAACGGATAAGATTTTGGCGGGAGGACACCTCGGGTCGCGAACTGTTTTGGTGCCATCTCTAATTCTTGCAAGTCAGGAATTCTGAATTTAAACTTGAGAGTGAAATGGGCTTGGTGCTTTAGTCACTTGAACTAAAAACCGTAAACTCCGCTAATATCCGAGTTACATTGTCTAAAATTATATCCCGGCTTTTTCTGAATTTATCCAAATCCTGCCGGTATGGATCGGCAATATCTCTCTTCACCCACCTTGATTTCGGGTAGTCTGTCAACAGCAAACATTTATAGCCCAGTTGTGGAAACATTCCTTTAATGAAACTAAGATGATAACGATCCATACAAAAAATAAGTTCTGCATCTGAAAGTTCACCTGGAATAAGGTATCGCGCCCGGTGTAAACTGAAATCAATATTAAGTTCAGCCAAAGCCGCAATTGCATTATCAGCAGCCGGACAATCAACCAAAGCTTCGACTCCCATTGACGAAACTTTGAGATCAAGCCCCCTGTTCTTCAATAAGCTGTCGCGCAATGGCTTCCGCCATTGCACTTCGACATATATTGCCAGTACATATAAAAACAATTAACACAGTAATTCCATTTTCTCAGTTAGAAGCTAGAAGCTTGCAGTTTCAAGCCCAAGCACCAGCACCCAGCACCAAGTTTTAATACCTTTTCTGATTACTGTCAGCCAGCATTCTGAGACGCAGGGCATTCAGTTTGATGAACCCTTCCGCATCATGCTGATCATAAACATCTTCTTCTTCAAAAGTACAGATCTCTTCACTGTAAATACTGTATGGTGAACGGCGTCCGGTAACATGACAAGCACCCTTGAACAGTTTTACTCTGACATCACCGGTAACAAACTTCTGACTTTCAGTGATTGCAACCTGGAGCATTTCCCGTTCCGGCGCATACCAGAAGCCATTATAAACCATTCTTGCATAGGCTGGAATAAAACTGTCACGGGTATACATTACCTCTTTATCCATGGTAATAGTTTCAAGTGCCCGATGTGCCTGGTGAAGAATAGTTCCACCCGGAGTTTCATAAATACCGCGTGATTTCATTCCGACAAAACGGTTTTCGACAATATCAATCCGCCCAACTGCGTGACGGGAACCAAGTTCATTAAGTTTGTCCATAATCCCTGCAGCTGAGAGTTTTTCACCATTAACAGTTACCGGAATCCCCTTTTCAAACGAGATAATAACATCTTCAGATTCATCCGCCGCCTGACTCAATGGGCAGGTCATAATCGATAGCTCTTCAGGCGCCGCGTTCCATGGGTCTTCCAATACACCGCCTTCAAAACTGATATGCAACAGATTTCTATCCATACTATAGGGTTTTTCGGCAGTTGAGGTGATCGGAATATCATATTTCTGAGCATATTCAATCAAATCAGTCCGTGATTTAAATTCCCATTCACGCCATGGAGCGATAACTTTAATCCCCGGTTCCATCGCATAAGCGGTCAGTTCAAAACGAATCTGGTCATTGCCTTTACCGGTCGCGCCATGACAAATTGCGTCAGCTCCTTCAGCGCGGGCAATCTCAATCAGACGTTTACCAATCAACGGGCGGGCAATTGATGTTCCCAGCAAATAAGTGCCTTCATAAATCGCATTGGCCTGCATCATCGGGAAGATGAAATCACGCGCAAACTCTTCATTCAGGTCTTCGACATAACATTTTGTCGCACCGGTCGCAATAGCTTTCGCTTCGACTCCGTCAAGTTCCTCTTTCTGACCAACATCAGCACAAAAACCGATCACTTCGGCATTATAGGTTTCTTTAACCCATTTAACAATAACCGAGGTATCAAGACCGCCGGAATAAGCTACTACTACTTTCATTTTATATCTCCATATTTTTATGTAATTAATTGTTTAGCTAATAGTTTTTAATTCGGAATAAATATAACATTTAAAACATTTTTTTCCACTTTTGAAATAGCCGTCTTTGCCGGAACTTTTAGTTTGCAAACCACAAAACAACAAAGCCACAGAGAAAAAAATAAAAAAACTTTGTGTCTTGGTGTCTCCGTGGTCTTCTTTTCCCTCAAAATACAATTCCCTATTAGGTTTAAATACTCAACATTCTCAGGCGGGACGCCTGAGCTACTTTTTTTGTTCAATTACTAATTCGCGGGTTGGATCACCGGCCAAATAGGTGGTATTGGTTGGGAAGGCGAATTCAAGTCCTTCCGCATTAAAGCGTTTAAGAATCTCCAAATTATTATAGTGATTCCAAGTCTGGGCTTTCACCCAGTCTCCGGGGTGGTACCAGACAATCACCACAATATTCAGTGACCAGTCATTAAAGGCATTGAAACCTATCATCGGTGGTTTTTCTTCATTTAAACCTTCATGATTATCAAGAATTTCATGTAAAACTTCCACCGCACGTTCAACTTTCTCCACTGGTGTTTCATAAACCAAGGTAAGGTTGCTGACCAATTTAATATAAGGTCTGGCATCAATATTTTCAATTGCGTTATCAGCCATTTTACTGTTCGGTACCGTGACAAGGTGCCCTGGTAAAGTACGCAACCGTGTACTGCGGAATCCAACATGTTCGACAACTCCATCAACACCATCTACAACAATCCGGTCACCGACCTTAAATGGTTTATCAAGAATAATCATTAATGAGCCGAAAAAGTTTGAAATTGTATCTTTAGCTGCAAAAGCAATTCCTAAGCCCAGCACTCCTGCCCCAGCCAACAGGGTCGTAATATTCAATCCAAGGATACTCTGGCCGATAAACAGTACCGCAATCGTAATCAACGTAATTTTCAACGTCTTACGAATCAAATTGACAATCAAGTCGTCAAGATTGTTAGTGGTCTTCTGTGATAAAGCATGCAGTGCATAATCAAATACTGCGATCAGCCTGAATAGACCCCACGCAACCGTTGTTGCCAATCCGGCCAAGGCAATTCTGATAATTACATTGAACACCATGGGCGGAAAATCAAGTAGAATCGGCATCGCACTAAGCGTAATCCCCAAAACGATCACAAAACTTCTAATCGCCGGTTCAACTGCCTCACCAAGCATATCATCAATCTTATTCTCCGTTTTTTTAGCGAACATCTTCATCACGATAACTTTGAACAGCCATCCGACCAGTGCCGCCACTAACAAAGTAACAAAAATACCGCCAACCAGCACCAGCAGGTTAATTTTTTCTAGATCCCACCATTCAACGACAACATCCCATGCACCATACAATTCTTCGTTCAACCTTGATACATCCTCAATAACTGTACCCTCTGGCTCTGTGCCCGGCACCACACTTTCAACAGCACTATTTTTAAACTGTAGTTCATACTGTTTACCTTCAACCGAAACTGTTACCTTCATCGGCGGGGATGAAACCGTTGCTGCATCATCGGCGGAAAAACCCATACTGCACAGCATAAAAGCAGATAACATCAGCATAAAATATTTTTTCAACATAACCATTTCTCCATATAATCAGGTTTACAACTTAAACAATTGGGGGTATATTATCCCCATCTTAACTAGAGTCTGAACGAAAACGTTGCTATCTACACGGCGTTTTTATTCAGACACTAACTATACAATAATCTTTTTTTATGATGATACAATAACTTTTAAAAATTATCGCACTAAAACACGAGAGAAAAACATGGCAAAGCCAGACATTTTTGATGAAATAATCACCTATCTGAAAAACAGTTCACAAGCCGACAGCGGCCGGACAACGATTTCACCGGAACTTTGCCAGCAATTTTTCACAGATAGACCTCACCCCCGGGTACAACAGCCGACCAATCAGTGCCCACCATCCAGAACCACAACAAATAAACCGCCACGACAAAGTTCTACTCAAATGCTGGCAGCAACAGTTAATGAAACTCCACAACGGCAAAAAACAGCACCATTGCCGGATTTAAATCAATATGATCTACAAACACTAAACCAACTTGTAACAGCATGCACCCGCTGCCCACTATGCGAACATCGAACAAATGTCGTTTTCGGTGATGGTAACTCCAATGCTGATCTAATGTTTATCGGTGAAGGCCCCGGTTACCATGAAGACATGCAGGGTATCCCGTTTGTCGGCGATGCGGGCAACCTGTTGACAAAAATGATTACGGCCATGAAATACTCACGCACCGAAGTTTATATTACCAATATCGTCAAATGCCGGCCACCTAACAATCGTAATCCTCATGATGATGAAGCGGCATGCTGCCTGCCATACCTCAACCGGCAGCTTGAACTGATCAAACCCAAAGCAATTGTGCTACTCGGGGCAATCCCACTGAAATACCTCCTGAATCGTACCGGAATCAACAAAAACCGCGGTCAATGGTTCGAATATCAAGGTATTCCGGTAATCGCAACGTTCCATCCAGCTTACCTGCTACGTTACAACACCGCAAAACGTGATGCCTGGAATGACCTGCAGATGGTGATGAATAAGTTAGAAGTTAGAAGTTAGAAATTTGGCACTTGGTACTTGGTACTTGGTACTTGGTACTTGGGGCTTGGGAAGATAGCCCACCGGGAGCGCTGGTCGTCAGACCGGCATAAAGAGGTCTTGAACTGCGCAGCTTTTAAATAGCTTTTAGATTGTAAAACGCTATGGTTTATAAACCAGGCGAACGCCTGCGGATATATTCGAAAAGAATAACCGTTGCGGCTTGGGCGGCATTAAGTGACTCAGCACTACCCGACATTGGTATGAGAATATCTACTGAACCATCCAGCGACGCTACACCATCAGCTTCATTACCGATGATAATTGCTGAATGCGAAAAAAGTTCTTCCGAGGCAAAACAGCTTTCACCCTGATGCGGGTCAGTACGGAATATTTTATCATAACCGAAACGTCTGAGTTCACAGCTTAGTTCTTTCAGATTGGCGAAACAGCGCATGCCAACGACAAACTGCGATGCCATGGCGGCACGAATAACTTTATCATTGAACGGATCAACCGAACCGGTGGTATACCAGACTTCAGTCAGCCCGATTGCTCTGGCCGTGCGCAAAATAGAGCCGAAATTACCGGGATCGGCTAAACGGTCCAGAACGAGAATAAACGGATCCACAGGCTCGATGTCAGCACTAATCAGTTCAGGACGTTCAACTACCGCTAGAATCCCCTGCGATGCAACGGTAGCAGAAAGTTCACTGAATTTACGATCACTGACGATAAACGGATTTATAACATTGTCAGGTGATGAATTCTGATTTAATTCGGCTATTACAGTAAACTTTACCAGTTCAGGTTTGGACATCAGTAGATCAGCAACACAGCGTTTTCCCTCACAGATGCATAAATTATTTTTTTTGCGTCCGTGACGGGTATATAACGATTTAATCAATGATTCCTGTTTTTTTGTCAGTAACATAAACAGACTCCCGCTGTTTTTCTTTATGCCGAGCTGGGGCTCTGTGCTCCCGGGGAAAAATGCCGAGCTGGGGCTCAGTGTTCCCAGGGGGAATTTACTTCTTAGCTATTGTTGTAGCAGGAACAATCAGCAGGAGAGCTTTTGCCTGACGTTGCCACAAATCCGTTGCAAGATCAAATCCACTCTTTTCCAGCGCACCTGCACTTACCGCTTCCTGAAGATATTGGGTTGCTTTTGCATTGTTCTTCAGTTCAAGATAGATCCGACCAGCTGAATAAGCACCTTCACACTTCATGGCTTGCGGAGCAAATGCGTCAGAAGCAACAGCACTGAATTTACCGGTGGCATTTTCAAGTTCACCTGCCAGCTCATCCAAATAAGCAATATCAAGTTTAGCCCGGTATTTCTGGTTTGCCGGAATGTCGGCAGTAGCAGCAACTTTTACCAATTCATCTGCCGCTTCGGTATACTGCTTAGCTTCACGGTAGAGTACAGCAAGCCGCAATCTAGCACCAATTGAAGCAGCAGAAGCCGGATATTTTTCCAGAGCAACTTTAAGTTCATCAATCTTCTTAGCATTGACCAGAGTCGTAACCATTTTATCATCAGCCTTGCGTTGCATCGTTACGACAGTAGAATAGACCGCTACTCCAATTACAATCATGCAGGCAACGGCAATAATTTTTTTCCAATGCGTCATTGCAAAATTTTCAAACTTATCGAAATCATCCAGAAGCGCATTAGTTATTTCCGCATCAAGACTTTTTTTGTCAATTTTTTTCTTTGCCATAAATTTATATTCCTTTAGTTTTTATACCCATTATGGGTAGTTTTTAGTTCGTTTATTTGGCTCTTTATACTCAAATGTAAAAAATAAAAAAATGATTCTTCCATTTTTTTTTGATTGCGACTTTGCTACTCTGCGTTTAACTTGTCCGCCATCAATTTTAAGCGAAAGAGGATATTCAATGTCACGGCAGAGCGTGATTAATTCAATGCTTGTCCTGCGTTGCAGTATTCAATATTCAATCAGGTTATTCCTGATCAGCCAACCAGCGTTCAGCATCAATTGCTGCCTTACAACCCATCCCTGCCGCAGTTACAGCTTGACGATAAACTGAATCAGCGCAGTCACCGGCACCGAAAACTCCCGCAATATTGGTATAACTGGAGCTGTTTTTCAAGATGATAAATCCTTTGTCATCCATATCCACTACGCCGGCAAAGATCTGTGTACTCGGTACATGACCAAGTGCGGCAAAATAACCAACACAATCAATTACAGCGGATTCACCGGTTTTCAGATTCTTAACTCTGATGCCTTCAACCTCTGTTTCGCCCAAGACCTCTTCAACCACTGAATCCCAGCAAAATTCTATTTTATCATTATTCAGCGCACGGTCTGCCATGATTTTCGAAGCACGCAACTCATCACGCCGATGAACAACTGTCACCTTTGAGGCAAATTTCGTTAAAAAACTAGCCTCTTCCATTGCAGTATCACCGCCACCGATAACCACCACCGGCACATCACGGTAAAAAGCTCCGTCACAGGTTGCACAGGCTGAAACACCGTGATTTTTCAAACGATCTTCAGACGGCAAACTAAGCCACCTTGGAGAAGCACCGGTCGCAATAATTAATGCAGCTGTTTCTATAACTTCACCTGATCCCAGTTCAAGTTTGTGCGGCCCACCGTCAACAAGTTCAACTTTCACTACGGTATCGTTTACCATTTTTGTTCCAAATCGTTCCGCTTGTTGCTGAAATTTAAACATCAAATCAAAACCATTGACCGCTTCAGGAAACCCGGGGTAATTTTCCACATCAGTGGTCTGGGTCAGCAACCCACCCGGCAGACTGCCGGTAACAACCACAGGGGCAAGGTTTGCTCTTGCCGCATATATTGCAGCGGTAAGCCCCGCAGCACCACAACCTATTATAACAACTTTTTCCATATATAACTTTTGCCTATTTATTTATTAACTGGGTCATTGTCCCGATTTTCGGGAAATCGTCATCCACAAGTTCAGCTCCGCGCAATACTTTAATAATATCAAAAGAGAGCATCTCGGTATTAACCGCAATGCGTGATGCCTTGATTGAAGAATAAACAAAAAGCAGAAAAACAATACATGAACCGACAGCACCGATAATAAATGGATAGCATGCCTGAGCTGAAGCATAAGCCAGTACCTGTCCGGCTCCAACAGAACTGTTGGCTGCATAATCTTTCAGCAGAGTAATCAACATTAATATCGTGCCACAAAGTCCGATTGTGAATGAGATAATTGCGCATGGCAACAGGGTTTTAATCGGCTTCCATAGTTTTTCTTCTTCAGTTTTCACTGCAATGTGCATCGCATCTTTGGCCGCATCAAATCCATCTTCGATATACTTGAAGGCAGCCAGCATAATCCTGGCCAACGGAACTTCACTTTCATTACAGCAGCCAATTGCGAAACCAAGTTCACCATCCGCCAAATGAGCCCGTATGGTATCAATAAGTTTTTTAGGCAGAATACGACTTTTATGAATATGGTCAAGTACCCGTGCCAGTAACAAAACTGCCATACCGGAATTCACCAGCAGGAACACCCAGACCAGGAAACCGAGCAGGCCGCCGGAAAAGATAAAAAAGCGTCGCTGTGATTTTGCAGCTTTAACCGATTCAGCATTCACTTTTCTTATCTGATTAAGCGGCTCGAGTTTTTTTAATATTTTTTCAGCAACCAATGCCTCAAGGTTTGTCTCCATTGAACTATTGTCATCACTTACTCCGTTCGTCTTATCATCAGCACAAAGTGTCGATCCTAATCCGATAAACATAATAACAACAATAACTAGACTGGAAATAATATTGATTTTCCTGCTCATAAAAACTCCTTAATAATTTTGTGAACAAAACCGGCATCGCCGGAACTAATAAAAAACAAAAACTTTTAGCTAAGAATGCACGAATAAATATTATTTTTTTCATTCGTGCATTCATAGCTAAAATACAAATTCAACGATAACTTGGTAAAATGCTATCATTATACTCTTTTTTCAAACGATTTAGATAAAAATTACTCAGTTTTTTGTCAAATTCTGCCAAACTTATCACCAGAAATTGCAAAGATTCACGTCGGTGCCGGTTTTTACGGTCATAAAGCAGTACCGGCTGAATAAATTCCCGTGCCGCCTCACGGTATTGCTTCTGACGTAAAAGCTGTTTTCCAGAAACATTGAAAGCCCAGGCTGACAACTCACTGTCACCGCCTCTTTTTAATCGATAAATAACCGGAACTATTGCGTCATAACGCTGTTCATAAAGTAAAATTTCAGCATAAATGCGATAAATATTAAGTAGGAAAGGCCGTTCATGTTCAATACAACCTGACTTATAACTCAACAATGGTTTGATAATTTTTTCTGCTTCGCTATTTTTCTCCTGCCGGTGCAACGCTGCTATCTGTCCTCCCAGTGCACATGCATACCAACCAAGAAATCTGTACTTTTTTGCTAATCCAGCATAACGCACGGCTGCGTCATCATATTTCTCCTGTTTAAAAAGTTGTTCAACCTCAAGAAAGGCCGCCGGTTTTTTTATAATGACATAATCTACCATATCTTTCGGAATAACCAGTTTTCCGTCATCAGACAGATAAAAAATATTACCGCTACTGTCTGATGATATCTCAGCGGAAAGTAATTTCTTGCCACTTTTCAACATAATATAACCGGCATCAGCAGCAAAACCGGCAGAAATCAGCATCCAGAGAAACAATATCGCGATAAATTTTATAGCTACGCTTTTAACTGTATCCACTATTCTACCTCAGCAATGAACTGCACGGTAACTGACCGCGAACGCGGCCCGTCAAATTCACAAAAATATATTCCTTGCCAGGTACCAAGCACCAGTGCACCATTTTTCACAGGAACCGTCTGGGAAAAACCCATCATCGATGATTTAAGATGCGCCGCGCTGTTACCTTCAAAATGGCGGGAAAAAGTCTGACTCCACGGCACCAACTGCGCCAGAGCAGTCTGAATATCAGCACAAACCGCAGGATCAGCATTTTCGTTGATGGTTAAACCGGCAGTCGTGTGTTTACAAAATATATGACATATTCCATTCATTCCGACAGGAACAGTGCGCCTTACGGCCGCGGTTATATCAATCATATCACTGTGTTTGCCACTTTTCACTTCAATGGTCTGCATTTTAAAAACCTCTCATTTATAGAAATCACAAAAAACTTTTATTAACATAATTAGCTTCATCAACTAAACTTTTCCTGTTTTTTGGTGCGCGAATAAATCGTTCCTTAATCTACAGTTAAAAATCTTTCTCTACAATCTCACATATCAAAAAACAGAAAAACTTTAGATGAACCGAAATATTTTCGAAAGGCTTGTAATGTGCAACCAAACACCTATAGTTATGACAAAGTCTTTGCACCTAATCTTCTTATTTAGAAAGCAGTCCAAGCTAGGGACAGCGCATGGTAGTGTCAAAGGCGATATGAAAAAAGATGAAAGTTTTATAGCAGTAGTTTAATTGTAGTTTAGTATCATTTCGCCGTCATAATTCAAGCGGAACCGGTACATCGCCGTTCAGTGATGAATGCGAACGCATAAAAGTTACAGAATGCTACAAACAGAACTGTAAGGCATACTGCACCGTCAAATGTTTTGAATCCGGCTCTTGGTCTGGTATGATATTTGTAGGTGCGGTTCAGCCGTTCGACAATCTGTTTAAAGCGACGGAATTCAGTGCTTTCCTTATCAATATTCTCCAGACCGACAACCTTATGCCTGACTATTTTATCTTCTTTCAGGTCTTTGTTGTAAGCCATTACGGCAGCATCGTATGCAGGTCTGTAACCATAGGTAAGGGTTGACAGAACCCAAACCGGATAAAGGAGAAGGCTTCTGCATTTTTGCCGATATGCCAATTGCCATCAGAGTTCTACAATCTGAAGGCAAAATAAAACGGGCTTTAGTTATAGATCTGGATGTCCATCAAGGTAACGGTACCGCGGTCTGCCTGGCAGACGCTAACACCACATTTACTTTCTCCATGCATCAGGGCAATATCTATCCAATACCAAAAAAAAAAGAGTGACCTTGATATAGAACTTTATTCAGGGACCGATGACAAAACATTCCTGACAACATTAGCAGAGCATTTGGATAAAATCATTAAAGCAACCAAACCGGATATATTCTTCCTGCAAGCTGGTTGCGACACCCTCGATGGCGATCCCTTGGCATCACTGAAAATGAGTGCTGAAGGTATCGCTAAACGAGACATGATGGTAATTGACGCATGTGCGAAACACAAAATTCCAGTGGTTATAACACTGGAGGGGTGGCTACAGTCCAACAGCATGGAAAGTGCAGTTTAACTCCATCCGTGACATCATAAATAAATATGGAGAAAGACAAACACCACTTGATTTATAACGTTATGCGTTATATTATACGATATCGAAATCATCGACTACCACTAAGGTAAAATAATGGGGGAAATACAAGCTATACATCCTGGTGAAATTCTATTTAAAGAAGTTAAAAGCATGGCTGTAGCATAACAGGAAAAGTTTAGATTATGATTATACTTAAAATTTTTACTATCGTTATTCAGCTGCTTTGCCTGCCGGTAAAAATCCTCATTGATTTTATTTATGGTATAAATAGCAGCAGTAATATTATCGCTTATTCATGGTATACCCCAAAAGAATACAAAACCCTGTTGCAAGTTGCGGAAGAGGAGTTTGATAACCAATTATTCCCAAACCATAAGGCATGGCTGACAAGTGCAAAAAAAACTATTAAAGAATTTAACAGTAGAGGAATGGTTGTCGTCTGTTTGGATATTAAAATTAATGACCTTGAAAAATGGTTATACATTAACAATCTGAAAAACAATCAGGTCAACAGGGAACAGTATCTCTACCGGCTTTTTTATCAGGAACTGGATAACGGCTTAAGAGTATCAGGCAAGCTGCTCAAAGCAGGCTCCAATAGAGCTACAGCGGAAACTTAATTTAGCGTACAATCTCCAGTTAAAAACTTAACAAGTTGCCGGTCGTGCAGTTTATTCAAAGCAGTTAAAGCAGTAAGCGCACCGATTAATGCAAACGCCATATCAGATTGCGTATCCCATAAATAGCCCTGCGTCCCCAGAAAAGATTCTGCGTTATCACCCGTTACGACAGCAACCCACCATTCAATCATTTCGTAAAATGCACTAAATGCCACACAAAACGAGACAATGAAAAATACCTGCCAGCCCTTGCTATTGATGAGATGCTTTCTTAAAATAATTTCTCTTAGTATTAATGCCGGTACGAATCCCTGAGCAAAGTGACCCACTTTATCATAATTGTTACGGGTAAAGCCGAACAATTCCTTGAAATAGTCAAACAACGGCACTTCGGCATAAGTATAATGACCGCCAATCATCAAAATAACACAATGAATCAAAATCAAGATATAAACAAGCGGGGTTAATCTAAAAGATTTATAGGTAAATGCCAATACCAGCGCACCGACAACAGCCGGAATAACCTCTAAAAACCAAGTAAATTGGTCTTTAGGATTTATGCCTGACCATACTAAAAACAGCACAAAAATTGTAATCCAAAGATATTTGATAACAACCTCCTAAACAGACATTCGCCTGGCTGGCTTATACTGCTTCAAAATCCGCGACTATCGTCGCTACGGAAGCAGAAAATTCTGTATATAGCAGACACCAAGTCCCTAAATTCAAAACCCCAGTGTCCAGTTTCCAGCCCCAATCACTTATACGTTGCTGGATCAATATTAAGTCGATCTATTTTGTAATGGATAATCCGCGGTGTTGAGCCAAGCTGACGAGCGGCGGAGGCAACATTACCCCGTTTCATTTTAAGCGCGTCAACAATCAATTCGCGTTCAAAAGAGGCTACCATGGTTACCAGATCAGCACTGTTATCCTGAATAATTGTCGCGGTGTTAGTTGCCTGCCCTGTCTGGAGTGACGGTGGCAGATTGTAACCGTGAACAACCCCGTCAGATGCCGTCAAAACTGCACGTTCAATACAGTTTTCAAGTTCACGGACATTGCCGGGCCAATGGTAGGCCATCATCATATTGATTGCCGGCGTTGAGATCCGTTTAACTGTTTTACCATAAACTTTATTGTATTTATCAAGAAAATGATCAGCCAGCAGCATAATGTCCGGACGCCGTTCGTGCAGTGACGGCATGTGGAGCGGAAAAACATTGAGCCGATAGTAGAGATCCTCACGGAATACCCCTTCATGCATCAGTTTTTCCAGATCACGACTGGTTGCCGCCAAAATCCTGACATCAACTTTTATCGTTTGATTGCTACCAACCCGTTCAAAAGTTTTTTCCTGAAGAAAACGGAGCAGCTTCACCTGGACCTGCGGGCTCAAATCACCAATTTCATCAAGAAACAGCGTCCCGCCATCGGCATTTTCCGCTCTGCCGGTACGTCTGGCAATAGCCCCGGTAAATGAACCTTTTTCATGACCGAACAGTTCACTTTCAATCAGATTTTCCGGCAATGCGGCACAATTAACTGCAATAAACTGACGCTTACGGCGCTGACTGCTTGCATGTATAGCCCGTGCAACCAACTCTTTCCCGGTACCGGAAGCTCCACGAATCAGCACAGTTGCCTGACTGTCCGCAACCTGTTCAATCATACTGTAAATTGACCGCATCGCACTACATGTTCCAACAATATTCTGCGGACGGACGCCACGGTCGAGCTCTTGTTTAAGCCGGCGATTTTCTTCCAGCAACCGCTGTCGTTCTTCATATTCACGCAAAATTGCGGCAACAGCATCAGCCAGAATATTTGCGACTGTTTCAAGCAAACTTTGATCATGTTCTAAATCCGTTGAATCGTTCTTAATTCGATCGATACTCATCGTGCCGACTACCTGTTCTTTGTAAAGTATAGGTACACAGATAAAAGCCACCCCGCATTGCCGGGCTCTGGTTCCGGTACGGTCAAGAAAACCGGGTTCATCCACTATTTCAGGAATAATTATCGGCTTGCCGGTTGCCGCCACTTTGCCGGTAATCCCCTCTCCAACTTCATATTTGCCACGTTCCTCCTCCGCCTTACTCAGACCATGCGATGCTTCAATAAACAGCGTATTATCCCGCAATAATGTTACCGTGCCACGGGGCAGCCCCATTTCACAATAAAGAATATCCAGCACCTCTTTCAACAGTGACGAAACATCACGTTGATGAACAATCACATGGCTTATCTGATTAAGCACCGCCATTTCAATATTTCTTTTACGTTTCATTTGCTCCATTTTCCTAATATTTTCAAATCCCAAAGGGATTTTCCGTGAATAGCCATAGGTGCAACCTATGGTATAAATCAAATTTAGCGGGATGGGGGGCCAACCTACACTTTATTACTTTTTCCCACACCCGTCGCTCACCCGCTTCAGTTCATTGCGTTTGTCAAGCAGCACTTCATTTATTCTTCTGACTTCAGCTTCGCTGGCTTTATCTGCAATAAGCACTTAGTGCCTAACATGTACAAAACTTTCGACATAAGTTACTTTTCCTGCTTCCGTAGTGACGCAGGAGCGGAGTTTGAAGCAGTATAAGCCAGACGAACGTCTGTAGATGCTTCCAGTTCATCTACTTTTTCAATACTTCAAAACAAAACATAAGACAATTTTGTAGAAAATCAACAAGAAACCCATTTAAATATCATTTTTGTAATATCTCGCAAACGTTCCGGCCATAGAACAAGCTAAAAATATACTTATGCTGATTATCAATAATCTCACAATCATTGCCAACAAAAAAATCTCCAGCGTTAAATGAACAGCTCATCGTTATATAACGTCTAACCCGATGCTTCTCCGGCAACGCCCATAGCGTCCGGTAATGTTCAGCGTCATATTCAACAGCTTTGATGGTTTTATAATCGGGATGCACAAACCCGTTGGCAATCATCGCAAACCGACATAACTCAGCCGCCTGGGTTGATTTGCCATGACAAAACTTTTCAAGCAAGATAAAACGTTTTTCGAGTGGAAATTTACCCCGTTGCAGAGTAATTTCATCGGCAACAAACTTACAGAACTCCACCAACATATTTGGGGTTAAATTAAATGCAAACCGCCAGCATTTATGAAGTTGCGGTGCATTATACCATGAATCGATAACATAAGAAATCTGCGTGGCATAATCAAGATCGGCAACCGTCATCGTCGGAGTTTCCGTCACCTCCCACAATGGTTGAGGATTGAATCTGTACCCAACGGGTAATTCTCGGCGCAAAGTTGTCCCGGGCAGTAATTTAAGATTTTCCAGCTGAATCTCATGCGGTCCAATAACCATAAGTTGTTCAACATCAGCAACAACATCATCAATATGCTGTTCGGGAAGACCGGCGATAAGATCTGCATGCAGTTCAAAACGTTCGATTCGCAATAGCTCTTCCAATCCCGCCAGTGTCGCCGGAACTGAAGCCGGACGTTTTATCCGCAGCAACACCTGTGAATTTAAAGACTGTACCCCTATTTCAATATGCAGTTGGTCAATTGGCGCCTGTTTTAAACATTCGAGTATTTCAATATTTAATTTTGCCGGATTTATCTCCAAATGAAATTTCATTCCAGCAAACTTTTCGCGAAACATATCCAACAAAGCAATGGCGCGTT
Source organism: Victivallaceae bacterium (assembly GCA_021647315.1). Taxonomy (GTDB): domain Bacteria; phylum Verrucomicrobiota; class Lentisphaeria; order Victivallales; family Victivallaceae; genus JAKIUY01. Next base: position 22,078 of record JAKIUY010000027.1, on the reverse strand, counting down.
CCGGTCGATCATTAAAAGTCCGGTCAATCAACCTGACCTCATTGATCCCGCTGGCACGAATCGCCAGCAAATCAGCCCGGCATCGTTCAAGGGAAAAACATTTAACCCCATTAGACTCTGAACTGGTACAGAATTGACATTTCCCATTACAGCCGCGCGAAGTTTCAAGCTGACAGAACGGTTTATCAACAGCAATCAGACCAGTTTGAAAAGGTGAAGGCAGCAGGTCAAGTTCACCGCTGAATTCAGCAAGACCATTATCGCGGTAAAGACCATTGTCATCAATCCAGCAAAACCCGGGGATATTTTCAATATCATCAGGCAAAGACTCCAGTAATCGCGGGGCTGAACTTTCATCGCCACGCATCACCCCAGAGATTTGTCGGTTATCATTAAGAAAAACTTGATTGTCGCCCAGAAAAGTTGGACCACCGAGCACAATTACAACGCCGGGCAATTGTGCTTTAATCAAAGTACAGACCTTAAGCAATACCGTAAGATTAAAAATATAGGCCGTCGCCATCACGACATCAGGTAACTGTTCAACAATCTTTCCTGTGATATCATCGACCCTGTTTTTTACCGTCGCTTCGGTATGTAACCATTGCCAGTCCGGCACCTGCTGTTCACAATAGGACCGAATCATCCTGTATGACAACATTGAATGTGAATAGGATGAATTTATTTCAAGAAAAAGAACTTTTTGAAATGACATTTTTTATAATTACTAATTTAAAAATGATTCTGCCACTAATTATTTTGCTTTAGGATTCACTCAAAAATCCAACCTGTTTTTTTGTGAGTCCTTAATGCTTAATTTCACCAGCCAAAGACCGGTTTTTTGGCCTGCTTAGCGACTTCAAAGTTATCTTCCCAAACCGCCAAACCAGTCTTCAGGTCGGTCAGTGTCAAGTGGAAGAAAAAATATGATTCAGATTTTCTACCCAGTGTAGTTTTCTGCTGAATAATTTCACCGGCCAAACTCATATCAGGCGCGATAGCTGTACCGCTTTTCTGTACTGTAGCCTGGTTGAACATATCATCATCTTCCAATTTTCTAACCTGCCTGGTCGCCTTATCTTCCGCTCCGCTACCACTAATTGCGGTCGTAGTCAGAGCTTTACCGGAACGCAACACCGCCTGACGCATTTTATCAGTCAGAATTTTAGTGTTAATATGCTGGCTTGTAGAATTTTTAACGGTACTGATCATCAGAATAGTCTTGCGTCCGTCCTGACGCGACAACACCCCTGAAGCTAATAACGAATTAATCGCTTTACTCGCCGTCATCTGCCAATCTTTGAAGTTAATATCATCCACCGTAGTCAAACCGCGATTACCACTCGTATCAATGCGATGTGGATCAGTGCCACATCCACCAAAGAAAACTGCAGCTCCAACCATACCACCAGCCAATAAAATCATTTTTTTATTCATAATACACCTCGTTTGTTTAATATTTAATGATTAATCGTTATGAGACCATGGAACTAATGAGCCCAATATTTTCACCGATTTTTCATTCTAACTTCTAACTTCTAACTTCTAACTTCTAACTTCTAACTTCTAACTTCTAACTTCTAACTTCTAACTTCTAACTTCTAACGAATAGGCACATAGCCCAGTCTCTACAATTCATAATTCATAATTAATTCACTCACTATCTTCGCGTAGGCTCAAAATAAAATCACGGCAGCGACTATTCGGTGACACCGCCTGAAGCCTTACAGTATCACCAGGAATAACCGTCATCGGAATCCAGGTACTTGCTGCGGTATTAACCTCCATACCATCTTTGTCAAGCCATGAAAAACGATAGGTGATTTTATAGGGATTATCGCCCATAAACCAACTGCCAATCTCGGAAAAAAATCCGGTACGAACATTTTTTGCCGTCACCTGCACGAGCATCAGACCGTCAGGCTTGATTTTTTTATCGACCCGTTCGATCTTCAATCTTCGATTAATAAAACTATCGGTCGAAACACGGGATGTATCGACCTTCTCCCGTTGCATACTGCTTTCCCGATTACCTACAGTATTTACCGTATCCTGACAACCAACAAACAGTAATCCTACAATCGCAACACCTGTCAACATCATTTTTTTCATTTTACCATCTCCTTATGTTTTATAAAAAGTCCAATTGCAAAACATCCTTTTATTATTCAACCTCAACGGGTTACTCAACACCATAAATATTTTCCATATTTACTAAGCCAACATTCCCGTTTTCAAATACACTGTTCGCCGCTCGGAGATCGGCTCCCACATTTCTCCCAAGTCCCAAGTCCTCACTTCACCTCAAACACCTTGTAAATAACCGTCTGTTCTGACAAGGCTCTTATATAGATAATAGTTATATCACTATCTTTTTGCAAAACGATTTCACGTTTTTTCTGAAATTTAGAACCATTTTTTCTGTTATCAGCACTGTTTTTGCCGGTTCCAGACGGTTTTTTATTTGCAACAGCTTTTTTATCGTTACCTTGTCCGGTATCGTTTTTCACAACCTCACTTAACATAGTGAAAGATATCTTACCATTCTCAGGACGGGGAAAATGAACCACTTGAACCTCTTTGGGCAGGGTTTCCCAACAACGGGTATCGGCAGTATTAAAAAGATATTTATAAACTCCAGTTACCGCCATCGCGCCAAGCATACCACCAACCCCACCACCGGAGTATGCAGCATAAACAGCTACTGCACTGGCAAGCTCTTTGGTCAGCCCGGAAATAACCAGCCGGGTAATCATCGTCGGCAGGCGCTGATGATACTCTTGTGACATAATTGCATCAAAATCGGCAATCGTAATCGTTCTAAGCTGTTTCATCACTTTGTTTGCTGAATAACGCAATTCAATGCCGCTGAACGCAACCGGGTAGTATTCATAGCGTGGAAACGCGAATCCGGCATAGCCGACAAATGGCAACACAATCTGAAATTTAACTTGCTTTAAAGCCGGTCCGCGACCATTGAAAAACAGCACAAAAACTACTTTTGCATGTAATGGGTAATCAAATGGCGCCATTTTTTCCAGTTCCGGGGGCAATCTACCACCGATCATCCGAGCCGCAGTCACAAAATCCCGTTGAAACAGTGAATTTGCCTTATCCATTTTATAAAGGTTACGAAAATCAACCAGCGCTTCACCGTAATTATTCTCAATCAAATAGCCGATTGCCGAAAAATAGGTGGCAAATGGATTAATGAAATTACCATAACGTTTATTGGATTTTAATTTAGAGTCGTCGTAGGCACTTTTTATTTCACTGTTTTTCAACAGGGCATCGAATGACATTGAGGTATCCCCGCCGCCAATAGAACTGCTGGTCTTACGATTCTCCTGATTAGCTGCCTCTATAGTGCGCTGTTCCTCCGCAATTTGCTCCTGAAATGTTCTGGATATCGTTTTCTGGGTATCACGCATCCGGCGCAGTTCAACCAAAGCACCGGAAGTGTCATGCTCAGCAAAATAATCTAACGCCTTATAGGCGTTCAGCATGATCCGATCAACACAAAAACCACGATAAGGCAAAGCATTAAGATTAGTCACCGCCATACCGACATTAGCCCCTGCCTCGCGAGCATTGACCACAGCCCGCTGATCAAAATCGGCAATCAGTTCTTCAGACCTGCGGAATGCCTCCAGGCTTTTTTTATAATCCCCAGCGGTAAACAACGCAGTTCCCTCGTCAAGCCGCCAAGCCAATTCATCACCGGTATCACGCCGACCATCACTTTTCTCTACCAGGTCTTTAGCCGCCTCATTAAGTTCTCCACCGTAATAGAGTGCCATATAGGGCTTTTTCTGTTTATGCGCATCAATTATCGACGAACATCCACTGCCCAAAAGCAGCAAAGCCAAACCTGCATATAAACTTACAGATTTAATCTGTAAGTTAACTATTTTATTTTTTAACAAAATCATTATTGATATTATAAATCCCAAAGTAGCATAGACGTCTCGCCTGTGTCAAAAGTAGCATAGGCGTCTCGCCTGTGTTTTTTCTCAAGCGGGATGGACTCTCAAGCTACATCTTTTTTTCTCAAACTTACAGCGTGGTTAAAAAACCATAATCCATAATCCGTAATTCGTAATTAACAACTTACCATCCCGGTGTTGCTTTAGGATATGCTGGTGCTGCATTCTTCACTTTTTGAGTCAACGGACGACATATCCAGCCATTCTGTAATTCCATTTTTTTACTGACTATTCTTGCTTTGCTGAAACGCGGTTCAGTTGCAGTTATCACAATAACTCCCGCCACCTCTTCAGAGCTTCCAAGCACCTCTTTAGTATCCGGGTCAATAACACTGGCACCGAGTTTATAGACCCGATACTGTTGACCAACAATTATTCCAGCGCCGGCACCGCGATTGAGCACCACACTGTCACCGCTGATCGAGGCAATTTTAACCGGGAATATTCCACCCAGTATCGCATTACCCACTTTAGTTGCGGTTTTCTCGAACAGCAGATCTTTGTAATCGGCCAGAATCCAGTCTTTACGTTCTGAAATCGGTATTTCACGCCGTACATCAACGCTTTTCAATTTTTCGATAACCTGATCGGCAAAGACCATTTTGCCGGTCGCAACTTCAGTAACCGAAAACTGTACTTTGAATGTCGCCACAATCCGCGGTTTAATTTCGCCGGTAATCTGAATATTCTGCCGGATAACCTGAAAATCAAGCCGGTTGATAGTGCCGTTAACCAAATAATCAGCCACCAGCAATTTACCCACTTTCTGTTCCTGCCCCGGTTTCGCCCAGTCTGATTCAGTCAGCTTATTCTCATTCATCACTTTACTGATATTTTCACGATCCATTACCGTGAATTTACGCGATTTGGCCAGAAATACATTAAGCTGATTCGAGAATTCACGCAGAATAATCGAGCGCGTCAAACGCAGATTATTGCCCCCCTGCCCTTTAATCTCCACCTCAATACCGCTAGAAACCTTAAACGGCAAAACCGCAATAGTAGATTTCTCCGCCGCCAGAACAATTCCGCACCAACCAACCACAACCAACAGCACAAATAATTTTTTCATAATAATTCTCCAATTTTAACAATCAAAACAAAATATAACAAACATTGATCCCATTTTCATCTCATTTAATAAAGTATACTCTAAGTCTGAAACAATGCAACAATAAAATCAATATTCACCACGAAGTCACTAAGACACTAAGATTTTAACAGCAGGCTGCGCTGTCCCAGCATAATACCCCTGCTAAGTAAAAACTCTCAGTCTCAGTGGTTAAAACAAACAACATTCTTTAGCAATGGTAGTTTACTTATTTTATAGTTTCTTGATATAGGGTTGTCAAATTCCATATTTTCAACTTTTGCCAACCCCATGAAACGGGCAAAACGCTTTAGACTGCGGGATATATAACAGGATTTAAAGTCTTGTTCACCTATAAAGCTCATCCCCTCACAATCGTCATCCTCAAATGGAAATGCTTTGATAAAAAAAGCTTCGTAGAATGAATTTGGTCTTTCAGTTTTGCCATATTTTTCCAGTAGATAAAGAGTAAATACAAAGGATTGTTGAATTATGCAGAATTCAGGATAGCGATCAGTGAAACCCCAATTGTATATCGTAGCAAACGTCTTAAAAAGCTGAGGGTAAATTGTCGAATAATCAGCGGCGGCGACCTGCTTGCGATATTTGGGTTTTATGACAAATTTTCCTTTGTTTAATCCAATTATCTTCGCCTTCATAGCATTAATCCGCATCACATGCATATCAGAAAAATCTTCTTCTTTATTAATTCCCCCAAACCTGGTATTTCGTTCATACCTTCGCTCCCCCCAATACCGCAAAGCGGATTCACGGCAGAATTTCTGTGGCAAATTACCTTTTGCAGTCGCCTTCAAACCTGTTTCACCAATAGCCTCTACTAACATAATAAAAAGCTGCATAATAGGTGCGTCAGTCACATTATCAACATGTTCAGGAAAACTGACAAATTGCTTAGCTTCAAAGGGATGATATAAAAAATTAAACATCTGTTCCGAATTTAACCCCTGAAATTCTTCCAGACCGGCATTATTCTGTTCATCCATAACTTGCTTAACAAAGTCATTCATTTCCTCAATTGACGCAAATATTTTTTCACCCAAAATATCTTGAATATCCATAATCTACCTCCTTGAAAATTGCCTAAAATATCAATAATTTCTAATGTACTCCGCCAATTTATTATAGACAACTGTAACCTGCTGATCCGTCAGTCTGGTTTTACCTTTGTTGATCAACCCATCAAGATACCCCTGGTTACAAACCCAAACTTTATGTTTAGCTTTATTCCCATGATCTGTACAAGGAGTGATAAACCATTTCGGGAAAACAACTATAGGCTGAACCCAAAAATTATCGCCTGTATCATGTTTTACTGAGAAAATTTTATATAGACAAAATGCCATGATGGCAATAGCAGCTAATGAAAAAATCACTGGGTTTATATTAAATAGATATTCTATCCATATCCACACTATTATCCCTGCTAGAGTTCCAAATAAAATCAAATACGGCATGATTTTATCTTCCAGTATTTTTTCCCATTGTTCTTCAAGAGATTGTCCGGCTCTTCTAAGCGGTTTCTCATCGATCGGTGACTTTGTTTTTTGCTCTTTTCCCATAATGATCTGCACTTCCCATAAATTTTATTTTGTAATTTCTGTTTGGATTTGTTTTAGTGTTTTGCCAGATTTATCTTTCCAATCAAGGCGACCGTTAGCACTTCTGGCAAGGACTACTGCGGCAGCACTTGATACTGACGTAAAGGGATAATCCTGAGTAAAAATAAAATGTTCCCCACCTGATATTAAGACGCCTTGCTTAAGCAAATCTTTTCGGATAGATGAAATTGATTTGTGAATAGATTTTGTTTCTCTGCCCTGGACTTGAGTTCCTTTACAAACCACAAAACCATTTGCAGATTCATAACCTGTACCAGTTAAGCCCTTGGATGCAATATGAAGGATTTTATTTTTATTCTTCGGTTTCTTAACCTTTTCAAAAACTGAAAGTCCAACTATGGGGAAAATCATTAACATATCGACAAGAAAACTTTCCGCGTAGGCTTCGTCCTGAGCACTTAATACTGCCTGCTTGGGAATTTGACTGTTTTTTATGGTACAACTTTTATTTTCCTGAGCTATGCCATATAGTTTAGCTTCAAGGTATTTTACATGAGCTTTATTTAAACTGTTATTGGAAGTCGTAAAGAAAATAGCTTTATCCCAAAAATCCAGTTTATTATTATGATTTATCAAGCGTTCGCGGATATTTTCAGCTTCACCGATGTAAACTACCGGCAACGTACTGTCATCTAAAGCCCCTATAAGCACATACACACCCGGTTTATCAAAATGTTCATCCTTACGCGACTCAGCAAAAGTCGAACGGTTAAACACCACTCCAATACCTGTTTTGTTCAACTGTGTAATAATCCGCAAACCTTCCGGCTCGCCATCTTTCAAAAATATATTTATCGAAAATGCTTGTGCCATAGTTTAACTCCTTATGTGTTCATTTAATATTTTTCCGATAATATGTTAGTTTCTAAATCAAATGTTTGATAAAATAAAGGAATATTATACGTTTTCCTAATATGTTTCATATATATGCTTACTTTTTCTATTTTTCCCAAAAAAGGACTTACAATAATAAGCTCTTTGGCTTTCAGATTATTTGGCCACATTGAGTATTCCATTAATTGACCTATTGCTTCTCGAATACACGATTTCAGGGAATTATAAGTTTTTATTTCATAGAAAGTAAATTCGCCATTCTGTCTTACAACGACATCAATACTGTTTCTCCCGTAGCCAGCATTATGTTCTGGAGTTACATTCTCAAATCCATACAACGTTCTCAAATGTTCAGTTAACCTAACACTAATTAAATCATGCTGATAAACCACTTCTACATTTTTAGCTTCTCTTTTGTATTTTTGTCTGCGGGGTGTTCCTTTTACGTCATAATGGTTAGGGTGATTATCTGATGTAAAAGAAAAATTATCTTTGTGGATTGCTACTACTGTTTCTTTGCAATAATAAGAATCTTTGTATTTTGCAAATGTATATCGTGACAAACCTTTAAAATTTGCCAACTGTGGAGCCTCTATATAATCTTCCTCAATAATTAAATTTTCCGCCAAAAACCTTATATTTAACAAGCTTTCTCCACTCCATTCCATAAAAACATTTGAATCACCGCCTGAAGATTTAACCTGTTGTTCCATTTCCGCAAGCCAACCATTTTTTTTATATTTTTTATAAGCTTCATTCGCTGCGTCTTTGCTTAACACCTCTAGTTGTTTTATTTTACCAACAATAAATCTATTTTTTTTATTACCAATATCCTCAATTGAGTAAAGCCACACATCATATTGTGAACCTGAGTAAGCATCAAATTGCTTTCTTACAGGTTCAAGAAAGCCGTAATGATAACCGTCTATGAGTTTTTCCGTATCAAACAACCACTCTTCGTGTCCAAAACCGTATTTCCCCTCATGTGTACTTTTGTCTTTACTTTTTCCTTTTCGTCCAGATGGCTTTATCCAACCATTTGTATTCCAAGTAAGGCGAGCTATGCGCTTTTCAATTATTTCATTAGGATTATCACCAAATTTATCTATCCAAACTGGATCATTTCTAAACTTGTCTATATCTTGAGGTATCCCATTAAAAACAAAATCAATAAGAGCTTTTCCTGCCCATTTATCTTGATTGACATACCATATCGTCGATCTATCTGTATAAAAATACCATTTTTTAGGTTCAAGCGGTTGCCAATCTACTTTCACATTACGCCCATCATCCATATTTTCCGTTACAGTACCAATCGCCTTAATTGTCATTACTGAAACGAATAAATTACGATTATCAAAAGGAAGGTTATTTTTCTGAGTATGAGCTGATTTTATTGCTATCCGATCACCTTTTTTAATAGACATAACTTTATCGAGGTATTTATCTTTATACCCATTTTCCCAAATACCCTCCTCAAGGAAACGTTCAGTTTGATCTTCGTCGCCATCATATGTAGCTCCTACTAACCAATAATTTATTTCTGTATTATTTTCTGCCATTTAAAACTCCTCATTTATAGCTTGACTACTCTGCTCTGTTAATATTTTTTTAAGTTAATACTTTACTTATGATTTTGTTCAACTGCGTAATAATCCGCAATTCTTCAGGATCACCATCTTTCAAAAATATATTTATCGAAAAATACTTGTGCCATTATTTATTCTCCATTTCGAATCCAAATAAGTCAGGATGAGTATTATCAGACTCTTCTGGAATTAATTGATCAAAATATATTTTAAGATATTTTTCTATGTAATTACCAAACCTGTCTTCACGGCTGATTTTGCCAATAATTTCACAATTCAGAAACATTTTAGATTTATGTTCTTTTATGTTTCCTTTTGTTGGATAGCAAGTCAATATGTGTTCATTATATCTAAAGCCAATTGAGTTTGCACTTTCATTCCCTCGAGTGACGTGACCTTTTAGTTCAATATATTGTTCATGCTCCAATTCAGGAAATAAAATCTCTGATTCTTCTTCTTTATGGAATATTCCTTTTTGGCTATTATTTACAGTAACTTCTTCAACATTGCCGGAATTATCGTGTACTCCTAAAACAAGCTCTCTTTCATTTTCAATGAATCCTGCAATTTGTCCAAAGCTATCAAAAGGAAAGTGTCCAAACAGGTTAAAATATTCAACAGGAACAAATAAATAACGACCTTCAGCATTAGGAATTCCTATCTCACTATTTCCATTTTTCCACTTGACTCCAGTAAGATCATCTAAAGTTTTTTTTGCAACAGTTCCAACGTGTAATGATATTTTGATACACCACATTACACCTATTAGTGATTTTCTCAATATATCCTTGCTTGTTAGGTCGCCTGCATCATTAGCTCCAATCTTTTTAACAAATCCTCCGGCGTAAGAAGCTGCAACAAAAATAGCTCCTCCAGCAATAAGACCGAGAACATTTATTTCCCATGAGCCTTTTTCTATTCTTACAGGAATTTCATATTCTTCAGCAACAAGCTCTAGGTTCATAGAACTTATAAAATAACGCAGTGAACTATCCAGTCCTATTAGTGTTATTCCAGCAGTTTTCCCATCCAAAACTCCTTCTTCAACTCTTTTCCCTTGAAATTTTAAATAGCCTATGGGAATGTCATCTATCTCAGAAGTTTGAGGTGGAGGGTGTGATTGATTTTCTATAAACAAATCATCTTGATTAAAGTTTTTTTCACTAATCAACTTTTGTACCTCCTCATAAATTATTATTTTATTAATTTAGTTTGTTGTATTGTAATACTGGAATTTTTTGGTTGTTTATTTACAACGAGCACAGGTTTTTCTTTTGATTCTTTTGAAATAATACCGTTATATGAATAACATGCCCCTACACAAAAAAATACTATTGCAATAACTCCTAAAGCAGCGATGGACCAGTTTAAGTTATCTCCTATTCTTTGGTGTCGATCCTTAGGCTTTTTACTTTCGTGATATTTTCGTTGAGCAACATATGTTAAAAATGCAGCTATACTCACAATTAATGCTCCAAAAGCAAAACACCCCAGTGCCTTTGCTAAATACGGTAACATATATTTATGATTGTTTGTCATATTCCCTATGAAAGCCAATACTGTGATTGCGGCACCACCATTAAGCAACAAACCTGTTTTAAGAGCATTTTGCCCTGACGACATAACGGATCTAAACTCTTCTAACTTTGACTCACACTGAGCCTGATACTGTTGCAGTTGTAACGCACATTGTGCCTCATAACTTCTTAATTGAAGTTTGTTTTTATGTGGTAAATCTTGATTATCCTCGTTATATTCTTTTTTTACAGCATATAGATAGTCCAATAATTTTTCTATATTTATCTGAGGATAATTGTCTTGTTTACACTTTTCTACTGTTTCTATTACTTCATCAATAGCTTTTGTCATACTAGCCCCTCAATTATATTTTTACTATTTTTTTATTTTTGTTTTCTTGCCCCATCCTGTTGGATGGTGTTGTAATCGCGCATCCAGTTTAGCCATTGCAATAGTTCTTGGCGAGTGAAATGTTTCTTTGCCCCATGCCATTCATACCTGATATTATCCTATCCCTGTATCTCAATTGGAATTTCCCTTATGATTTTAAAATTTTGAATCTTCCACACTTGTTGCAACATCATAATTAACCCCTATTGATTCGAAGTGCTTGTATCCACAGGCAATTTTATCCGTTTCCGGGATGCGGAGTTTAAGCTTGTCTTTGGTAGATTTAGTTTCCCGTATCATGTAGACAATTTCACCATTTTTCTTCAGAATAGCCCAGTCTGGATTGTAATTCCCAATCGGTGTCGGAATCTTGAACCAACCTGGCAGCTTGATGAAGAATTTTATATTTTTCATGCCTTCCAAATCTTCCGCAAACTTCTTTTCTATTCCAGAATCATAGGCAATATAATTATATACGGACTTATCAGTAGCAACTATTCTGTCATTGGCAAATTCAAGTTTATGTTCATCCTCATAAAATCTGGACATTTCATATTGAATACCTTCAAGCCGTTCGTACTGTATTCCCTCTATTATCATGCGATGCAGGGCATCACGAATCTCTTTCACAACCGCATCCATAAAACGTTGTGGATTGACTCTGAAATCATCAAGTCGCTTTGACTTATCAAGGATTTGAAAGATGGTACTGCGGGTCAGTTCGACCTTCCCCTGAATATAAGATAAAATATCAGGAACTTGTGTTACTCTTGCTTTATATTCATCTTCCGGGGTTCTGACCATTGTGGCACTGACACCTTTGCTTTCAACATTAATATCTACTAAAGTTGTTCGTAATCTGGGTGGAGTAATTTCATCCATTTTCATTATGGCTTCAGCACAATTTTCAATCAGTTCTTCAGTTGAATAATTAACTGAATAGACTGTTCTACTATTAACCGTATTCCAGAATTTCTGAAACTCCGGGTCTAATAATGTTTTATTATTAATCTTGCCTTTAACTCTATTGTTATGGTTGGTAATGTGATTCTCTATCTGAAGCTGTTCTACTACTCTGATAATATCCAATGTAACAGACTTAAAATCAACTGGAACAGCAAACGTGTGATTTTCTACAGCTGCTTTAAACTCTGTTTTTATAAAGCCGTCTGAGGCAATCCAACCCGCTGTTTTGAGATGCCCCCATATCGTTTCTGATTCCTGCATAGAAATTTTCTGTTCTTTGCCATTTTTGCTGTATTGAATATCGGCAAAAGCTTCAATTGGTAGCTTACCAAATACCACGTTGCAATCCTCTTGGAATTCCTTCTGGAGTTTGTCAACAAAATCATTATAGCTTTCATTGGCTACCACAACAAGGTTATTGACATACTCATCAAATACCCGTTCGCCATTTTGATTCACCGGCAAACGTAAACCACGCCCAATCTCCTGCCGTTTCTTTAATATGGACGCACTTTCGTTCAAAGTGCAAATTTGAAAGACGTTAGGATTATCCCAGCCCTCACGCAAAGCCGAATGAGAAAAGATAAACTTCAATGGGTTGTCCATACTCAACAGGGTTTCTTTATCTTTCATAATCAAACTATAAGTATCTGTATCAGCCTGACTGTTACCCTTGGTATCTTTCAAAATGCCTTTTTTGTCTTTCGAGAAGTAACCATTATGAACGTTGTCAACAGGCGCAATCTCGCCAGCAAACATATCTTTATATTCAATGCTCAGTTCATTGTAAATTTCTTCGAACCATTGTCCATACCTGCCCAGTTGATAGCCATCTTCAGTGTGAATTCGATAATTATCAACCCGGTCAAGAAAGAACAATGATAATACCTTCAACCCCATTTGATTTACTTGCAGTTCCTTCTCAAAATGTGCTCTGATAGTTTCACTTATCTGTTTCTTGACGACTTCATCTTTTGAACCGCCCTGCTCTTCACCCAATTTCAATCGCACACTGTTAGCAAATTTCACAAATTCCATTCCAGGTCTAGCATTGATTTCTGTGATTCTAAAGTTTCGATACATCTCCCGTCCACCGGACTTCGCAAATAAATCATCATCTTTTTTGAAAGTTCCTGTTGTAGTTTTTGGTCCAGCTTCACTGTTTTTGTAAAATCTCAGCTTAACTTTGAAGTTACCACCTACATTGCTGATTCCTTCAACTTTTAAATAAGCTTGAGTTGGGTCATTTTCAGCTACCACACTGTTTACTGAAATCTTTTTGACCAACTTCATCTGAAAGGCTTTAACCGGGTCTAATTGATAAACCATATTGTATTTATCTCTATGTGTGGCTGAATAACGCAGAGTACACATCGGCCTCAACGATTCAATAGCAGCTCTGGCGTTAACACTTTCCATGTTCTGGGGTTCGTCCATAATGACAATTGGTGAAGTTGCCTGAATAAACTCTATAGGCCTTCTGCCACCCATTTTATCACGGTAGTCATGAATAATATTATTATCTTTTTTGTTAAATGCGTCAATATTGATTATCATCAACTGCATCTCATTGCCGGTGGCATAACTACGCAGTTCATTAGGATGTTTAGAGTTATAGACAAAATGCCTGAATGGAACATTGTTGTATAGTTCCCTGAAATGCTCCTTCATTATGTCGATTGATTTTAACACCCCTTCACGAATCGCCACCGATGGCACTACTATAATAAACTTCTTAAACCCATATTTTTTACTGAGTTCAAAAGCTGTACGCAGATAAACATAGGTCTTGCCGGTTCCGGTTTCCATTTCAACCGAAAAGTGCCGTCCTTTAGTCTTAATACTTTCAGTTTGATGTATATTATGTAACTTCTGAATATTCTTTATATTAGCATCCAACATTTCATCTGTAGGCTGGAGATTATTACCAAACCCCAGTTCTGTCTGCGTTATTGACTTACCGACAAACTCAAAAGCATCCTGAAAGTTTATTTCCAGTTCGCCTTGCTTCAACTGCTGTCCATCGAATATATCCACCACCGCGTCTATAGCGTCAAGCTGATACTGCTGATTTGCGTCAAACTTAAATTTCATTATTATACAACCTCATGATATTGCGTTAAAAATTTCCAGTTTCAATGATTCGTTACTGTCCATTTCATCATTTATCACTGCATCAATATTAAGAATTACCTGCCTGGGCAGTCGGGCTCTTTCTCTTTCAATTATCAGCATTGCTATGTTTAAAAATGCTTTAAAATTGAAAAATCCAAAATTATTAATTTTGTTACCGACATCAATGTCGGTAACATAATAGTTTTCATAAGCTAATTAGATTATTATCAATCACTTAGCTCGTAACACATTTAACCCAAATTCACCTTTTTTATATGTTTTATACTGCGCAATGCTATGCGCTTCTATGTGTCTCTATGTTACGCTATGTTACGCTATGCGCTTGACTTTTTCAATTTTTATATTATACTAACAATAGCTCATCTGCCATGCGTAGAAAGAGTTTCCGATGTCGCTGCGGCGACATCCGCTTTTTATATTCATATGCTTTCCTGAAATTCTCGTTCTAGTTTTTCTTTTTTTCTTTCTCTTTCTGTGGGAAATGCTGTTATGAATAAAGTGTATTCTCTACGTTCTTCCAGTACGACTAGGTATTCATCGTTAAACCAAAGGTGTACTCTTGGTTTTGTCCCCTTTCTTTTTCTTTTTTGATATGTCCAGCATTTGATGAAGTCACCATCTTCGTAATTAAGAATAATTGCTTTGGGCCAGCGAATCCTTTCAGCTCTTCTCAAATTAATCATTCTATCGTCTTCCCCTCCGCCAGTAACTTCATCCTCTGAAACAATATGATGAAAAGAATAATCTCGTCCATCTATCTCAGGATGCCTTCTTATTGTAACCCTTTTTGATTTAAATTCAAAAATGTCCTCTTTAAATTCACGAATATAAACTTGATATATAAAATTAAAGTAAAAATCCCAATTCTCTTCTTCGCCTGAATGCTGGGAGACATCATTGAGTGTTATAAGTTCAGGTAGCCACGCGGGATAATCAGACATTATACCCTCCGCTTTCACGGCCATGCCATATTAGTATGTTTGTCTTGTTTTCTCTATACAAAGTATTTTTTGTTAATTCATAACCGGAACGTTCTTTAATCTTCTCTATGATTTGCTTTTTTGCTTCACTCTTGCACGTGTCATTGTTAGCAGTTTTTAGAGCTCCAATCAATAAGTCTGCTAACTGAAGTAACTGTGATTCATTAGAATGAATTTGCTGTATTTTTTTTATAATTTCTTTATTATAATCATATTTGTCATTGCACAATACTTCATGCAATTTTTTAATTTTCCAAGTTCCGCAAGTATCTTTTATATCTATATATATGTTATATTCATTGTTTGGTCCTATCACAACTTTCAACATATCAAAATACATTTTGTAATACCATTCATCATGAGATTGACGGTATTCACTATGCTTCAAAACTGATTTATCCGGGATAACAAGACCACGAAATGTTAAAGAGCGTTTACTGAAAAAGTAATCTACCAGTGCAAGAAAAAAATCTACTTTAGCAGGGGACACTTTAGTCCATTTTATTTCAAAATAACTCGGTAATCCATGTTTAACTTTTATCTCTTTGATCTCTGATGTGACATTTTCAATATGCTTTTTAGGGCAAATAACGGCACCCAAAACCATGACCTTTTCACCGTCATTTTCTAAATGACATGATTCGTCACAATATATATTATACTCACTCATATTAAATTCCTCATACCGTTCTGAAATCCTCTACGTTGTGGGATTTCATGATTTGGACAGCGTTAGTTTTTAGTTGGTCGTTATTGCTGAAACCTTGGTCGAGACAGACGACTCGGGCTGGTTCAAGTTTTGCCATTGCGGTTATGACCTCTTTGGTCAGGTTGTATTCCAGACATATTAACAGGGCTCCAGCGGCGATAGAATAGACCGTTTTATCAGCCAACTCAAGTTCAGTAATTTTAGTGGTCAATTCAAAACCGGCTTTGAGCAGAATCTCGAACAGAATATCTTCCGGCTTGCTATCTGGGTCAATATGGTCAATTGCCAATTCCAGTTGCTCGGAGATAGATGTGTCATCATCAATTTTACCATCCCAGATTTTAAAGTTTGATTTGTCCAACTTGAATACCTTAAACCCTAAATCCTGCTTTGGCTTGTCCGAATCAAACAGGTCTGCCTCTTTGGATTCCTGCTCTGATTCAATCTTTTTGATAACCCGACGAATGCGTTCTTTGCCAATATCGGCAATGTTTTTATATCCAGCATTGAATGCTTCAGATTGTTCAGCACACGGTTCCGGTAATTGAACCATAATGAATTTGCGGTTATTATCATCCGCTTTGTTTAAGGCAAGGACAGCATGGGCGGTAACTGCTGATCCAGCAAAAAAATCAAGAATAATATCTTCATTCGAACAAATTTGAGGAATAATTGTTTTTAGTAAAGAAACAGGTTTAGAATAATCAAAAACATTTCCACCAAGTAATTGTTGTATCGTTCTGGTTGCCTCAGTATTTAACCCCACTTGCTTAATCATTAATGTAGAAAAAGGATTATGAGTACTTTTTAATTCATTTTGGAAGCGTTTCATCATTGGTCGCTTGGACACATCTGTAGGGAAAACTATTCTATTTTCATCAAGTAGTTTTTTCATAGATTCAGGGATATATGCCCAAACTCTGTTAGGATTATACGGATAAGAATTACCTGTTTTGGGGTCTATAAGCTCATAAGCTTGATTAGGTCTCATTGATGCTGTCATACCAACTGTTAAGTCACCCAATACCCAAGCTCCCCTTGAGTCACTATCAGGGTTCTTGTAATTTTTAAAATCTTTTGCGTTACCACTAAAGCCTGAAAATATCCCTTTCTGATAACAAATGACATATTCGTGATCAGTAGAAACATTATTATCTGCGAACGAAGACGAAGAACGCCTCTTCCAGATAAAATAAGCCACAAAATTTTCTTCCCCAAAAATATCGTTACAAATTTTCTTTAAATTATCAACTTCATTGTCATCAATAGAAATGAAAATCACCCCATCATCTTTGAGTAGATTTCTTGCGAGAAACAGCCGGGGATAGATCATATTCATCCACTTGGAGTGAAAACGTCCCTCGGTCTCGGTATTGGTGGAAAACTTACGACCTTCACCGTCAATCTGACCGGAATATTCCAAATAGGTATTAAGATTTTCTGAGTATTTATCGGGGTAGATAAATTCTTTGCCGGTGTTGTATGGCGGGTCAATGTAGATCATTTTGATCTTGCCATAATATGATTTTTGGAGCAGCTTTAAAACTTCAAGGTTATCACCTTCGATAAACAGATTTTCGGTATCATACCAGTTGACACTTTCCGCTTCATACGGTTTAAGGGTTCCAATACTGGGTTGCTGAATTATTTTAAAACATTCTGCTTTCCCAGGCCATTGCATCCCGAACCGTTCATCATCGGAGTCAATCGCGTCACCCAGTGTCTGTTTAAGCTTATCAAAATCAATTTTCAGCCCTTCAGTAAACACCTCAGGCAACACCTGTTTAAGTTTTTTCAACTGATCTTCAGTAATATCCATAGAGTTCAAATCAAATTTTCCCGTTTCAGTCATAGTTTATCCTTGTTTTGCTGTAGATTCTGCTGTAGCTTCTGTTGTATTCTTTCTATACGGTTCGTCTTTTAGCTAGAAAGTACAAATACCCCAAGTACAAAATATAGAGAAATTCAATAAAATCAAGTAGATATAGATGAATACTGTAGAGAAATAAACTGATTTACCATTTGCATATCCCGATATAGCGAAGAATCTTGCTTGAAATATTGATATTTCTCAATATAAATATATCTTACATGGACTATGATGATTCACAAAAAGGAAGATAATATGGAATATTTACGAACAAAATTGATTCGGCTGCTGATAACATATTTTGACAGTGATGAACAGCGTATTGAACATGCTTTGCAGGTGCTCTGCCATGCTGAACGCATTATGGCAGACTATTCTGATTGTGATAGCGATATTGTTATTGCCAGTGCGATTCTGCATGATGTCGGCATTAAGCTCTCAGAGGAAAAACATGGATTCAATAACGGCAAGACTCAGGAAGAGTGTGGCCCGCCTGTCGCAGCAGAATTACTCAGTTCAATCGGCTTCCCTGACGAGAAAACAACAATAGTGAAAGAGATCATCGGCAACCACCATTCGCCGTCACGCTATGACTACCCGGAACTGGAAATTCTTAAGGCAGCAGACCTGATCGTAAATAAAAAAGACAGGAACCACGCTACCCGAGCACAGCGACAGACGAAGTAATCTAACTAATGGAACAGCAAAAAAATAAACTAACCATTGTCTTAACCCTACTTTCTTCGAAATTAGGGATATATAAAAAATCAATAAATTTTCTAAGCTCAAACCCACTCAACGCCTAAGCTCAAGATGTAATTTTATAGAGCCCTAAAACATTTGCCGGTTCTCGAAAATGATTTGATGCATGCGA
Organism: Victivallaceae bacterium; assembly: GCA_021647315.1. Taxonomy (GTDB): domain Bacteria; phylum Verrucomicrobiota; class Lentisphaeria; order Victivallales; family Victivallaceae; genus JAKIUY01. Next base: position 3,496 of record JAKIUY010000027.1, on the reverse strand, counting down.
TATTGACTTATTATGTATATCCGCGAAGGTAAAAGAAAAAAGAGACGGCAATGAAACAACGGTGGTTTGAACATGCCACTGAAGATTTTGCCAGCTTGCAGTGCTCTATACGCTCGAAGAACAAGGGTACAGTTAAAACAACTGAAAAGATTTATGAACGGATTGGACGTTTGAAAGAACAGTGGGGCATCTGTTTATTGCAATAATGGCATATCATTTTTTATGTAATATAGAATACAAAATGAAGCAGAAAGATGATTATCGCCAATGGCAGACAATCAGAGCAGACCTGGTGATCCAACAGCGTAATTTCGTCATCAACGTTCAAGTTACTGCAATAGGGATAGACTGCCAACATCTGTTTTGCCGTAAAATCTAGTTTTTGAGCTATTTCAGCCAATGAGAATTGTTGTGGACTAACTGCTGGATTACGGATTACCGCAATCGCCTCAAATGGCAACGGGGTTTGACTCTCTTTAAAGAATTTACTATTGGTTTTTTCCATGAGCTCAATATGACGCACTGCTATTTTTTCAGCAAAACTGTTATCAGGTAAGATGATAAATGGATGCGGTTCGCTATAGGCCGCAACATGTTCAAGTCCAACAAAAAAATTATCCGAAAAGATCGGGTAGCCACAACCGGGAATCTCTCCGCCACTAGCCTCTTCACCCGCTTACGATACAAGCTCAGCTTCAACTTTATCCTTAATAGGCATTCTGATATTTATAACCAACCGGTCTAAATTTAAGCGTATCGCTACTGGCAATGATCAAAACTTCAGGCGTTGGCAAGGAGTTATTATCATTATTCATAATTTGCAACTCCAGTGTACACCACTGGCGATCACTGATAAGTTTCAAATGCGCAATAAAATCTATATCGGCCGACTTCCCATAAAGTTCATAACAATTTTCACCTTCAACAATATCCATGAACGCTGGACTGAAACTATTCCCCCACATTCAAGTTTAATACTTTTCCAGGGAATAGTTATTGTTTGCTCTGATGCTCTGTCTCTGATTTCAAATTTTAATTTATCACATTCAACGTTTAAATATTTATTCTGCATTTTAATTTATCAAAACAGTTTTCCCAAGCCGATATAAACCGCTATTCCGGTAATAATACCACTAGCGAGCCAGAAACCTAATTTCATCTCACTCCATCGGTCTTCGCCGTATTCACCACGAAACAGTGAAACCATGTCTGGAGTCAACCAAAATTTGATACATTCTAAAAACTCATCAGCACTGCCGAAAAAAGTTTTAAACAGTAACCACAGAATCCCAATGCCACAAAATGCACTAATAATTAAGTATAGTATTGACATAATTCCCTTGGCTTAAGTTAACTGTTCAACCGCATTGGCAAAAGCCGAATATTCTGCGTAGAGTTTTTTATATGCTTCGACATTGGCTGAAATCGGCTGATATTCGGCATCAAAACCGCTATTCATTGCTGCCACAGCAGTATTAACATCCGAATAAATACCGGCGGCAACCGCGCCGAACATTGCTGCCCCCAGTGCGCAGGCCTGTTCTGATTTACACACTTTGATCTCACGATCCAGGACATCGGCCAATATCTGCATGACAAATTTCGATTTTTTCGCAATTCCGCCGATAGCGATAACTTTATCAATAGTAACCGATTCATCGGCAAAACGCTCCGCGATTTTTTTTGAGCCGAATGCGGTAGCTTCAACCAATGCTCTAAAGATACGCGGGGCATCACTGCCCAAATTCAATCCCATTAATGCCCCTTTCAGAGCCTGATTGGCATCAGGTGTCCTGCGCCCATTCATCCAGTCAAGTGCAAGCACGCCACTCTCACCAATTGGAATATCTGCGGCTTTTTTATCCAATTCAATCAGTATTTTATCAGCCAATTCATCAGCCAAAGCGCGTCCAGTCACCTCATCGATCATGTTGCTTTTGACTAAGATTTGTTCAGCTGGCCAGATTAAAAGTCGCTTAAACCAGGCATAAATATCACCGAATGCCGACTGACCGGCTTCCAGCCCAATCATCCCTGGTAAAATTGAACCATCCACCTGGCCGCAAATACCACGGATAAGACGGTCATCAACCTGTTCGGGTGAAGCAACCAGCATATCACAGGTTGAAGTTCCGATAACTTTAGTCAAGGTATTAGGTTCAGATCCTGCGCCAACCGCCCCCATGTGGGCATCAAATGCTCCAGCAGCAACTACCACATCTTCGCTAAGACCGAAATTTTCAGCCCACTCACTATTCAAATTGCCGACCGGAGTGTCTGCTGTACAGGTTTTACTGAAAAGTTTATCCCGCATTCCTGCCAGTAAAGGATCAATATGAATAAGAAATTCTTCAGAGGGCAATCCGCCCCATGATTCATGCCACATCGCCTTATGTCCAGCAGCACAGCGGCTGCGTTTCAAAGTTAGTGGATCAGTTTTACCAACCAGCATGCCGGTGATCCAGTCACAATGTTCAACCCATGAAAAGGCCGATTGACAAACGTCATCATCTGCACGTGAGACATGCAATAATTTTGACCAGAACCATTCAGATGAATATATACCGCCGGAATATTTGGTATAATCTTCTCCACCCCAATTTTTTGCCGCATAATTTATCTCATCCGCCTCTTTAGTTCCTGTATGGTCTTTCCAGAGAACAAACATCGCATTGGGATTTTCGGCAAATCCAGGCAGTAAAGCTAACGGCATACCTGTATTATTTACCGGCGCAATGGTTGAACCGGTTGTATCAATCCCGATACCAACCACATTTTCGGCTGTTCCAGCTGGAGAATTAGCTAACGCATTGGTTACGGTTGAAGTAATGCCTTCGATATAATCAAGCGGATGTTGACGAAAACGATTTTGTCCAGGATCTGAATATTTACCTTCAGCCCAACGGCAGTAGGCATGAACATGGGTACCAAGTTCTTCACCATTCGCGGCATCAACCACCATAGCCCGTACCGAATCACTACCGAAATCAATCCCAATCACATAATTAGCCATATTAAATCCTTGCTTAAAGTTAAGTCTATTTCCAGTTCAAGTATAAATTAAAATTTTGTAAATTTGAATCAAAGATTATAGTATCGAATGAGGTAAAATACAATTAACAGAAGTCAGTAAAGTCTATTTTTCAGAGAAAAAAGTCAGTACAATTCTATTTCCAGCTCTTTCAGCTGTTGTCGCAGGTTAGTGTAGAGATTTTGAATCATAATATAACTCCATACAGTGAAGCCAATAATAATGATTGTCAGAATAATTTTGGTAATCCTTTTGTATTTAGGATGCAGCCAAATCAGCGGCAGCGCCAGTGGGCCTACCGCAATAAAAGCAATAACGATAGTGGAAGTTGAAAAATAGAGTATGTAAATTTTTTTGTGTAAATGGGCATGATATGCTAAATTAAGTCATAAGGAGACTTAAAATCATGACTATTCGCGAAAAATTATTGGATGAATTGCTCAAGGATTACAAAAATCCAGAGGA
>JAKIUY010000168.1 GCA_021647315.1 Victivallaceae bacterium | reverse complement strand
GTTTTCAGCTGGACTTTTAAATATATTAACCAACGGGAGGTCAACGACAAGCAAAATATGAATTAAGACAAATGTTCTGAAAAATCGTTTTTTCAGAATAAGTAACTTTTTGAAACTAAACTATTACTATTATAACAGTCTAAAATTTGCCTCTAATTATAACGCATCTATGGATGGTCTGTAGATGCATAAATGCCTATAGTATCTATAGGTAAACCCCAGAATACAAAGGAGTATTGTCATGAACAAGCAAACAAACTGCAAGTCGTTGATTATCAAATGTTTCACATTAATAGAATTGCTCGTTGTAATCGCAATTATCGCGGTTCTGGCCAGTATGTTGTTACCGGCTCTGAATCAAGCCAGGGAGACTGCGAAAGCGATTAGCTGTACTAACAAAATGAAACAGATCTATATGGGAGCGGTATTTTATATGGGTGATTATAATGAATATCTTCCGGCGTTAGAACAAAAATCACCTGATGGTAGTTGGAACTATTGGTCTGGTGCTATTGGCCATTATCTCTATAAAAAAGATCAGCTAGAAACTCAAAATAGTTTGTTTGAATGCCCCAGTGTCAATAAATTGGGGTTTGAAAGCTCTGATCGTTATACTACCTATGGACCGACGCTGGAAGCTGGTAATGCAACAGAGGCACTTACTAAATTTGGTGGGTGGCAACTTGATTGGGGTGAGCGCAAAAAAGCCAAAAGTTTTAAAGTTATCCCCGATAAATCGATTTTGGTGATCGAAAAAGAGTTAAAGCAAAGATGGGGACTGCGTGCAGTGCCGTATGATATTAACTGGTACTATATTGCAAATAAACCTCCTCAAACAAACTGGACTGCTGGCGGTGGAGTTGCTTACCGACATAACGGTGGAGCTAGTTTTCTGTTTAAAGATGGTCATGTTAAGTCATATAAAAAATATCTTCAGGTTAATTCTAATTGGACTCTTAAATAGACTTTTACCCAGCATTAGGTGGATAATTAACGGTAGTATTCAAAAAGGTTTTTTTAAAGTAGTTTGCGGTCTCCGAACGACACTCGTAGAGGACGCAGTAAAATAACAGGTAGTTAGTTTTTAGCTTAGTTCTATATTTGTTTTTTGCGCCTGGAAGTCGCAAACTACTGGTCTAGCAACCTTTTTGAGTAACACCTCATTAAACAGCACGTCAAGCAACTGGTTGCTTGATGTCGTGAATATTTCCATCAATCACCTAAACTCATAGCAAAAATAATAAAGGATAAAAAATGCTTTACAAAATATTAATATCAACTACCATTCTACTCATCGCGAGCCTTAACTATGGCAGTGATAAACTAACCGCACCTTTAGCCCCGTATGAAAATAAAGGTGTGGGCATCAAGCAACAAAAGCCTGTGCTAAAAGAGGCAGCAGCGACGACAACCCATTGGAGTAAAAAAGTTAATTATAAAAAAGCGGGTTTCTATATCGGCAATAAAAGTCTGAATGTCAAAGAGGCGCTGGCGACATTAAAGGTAGACTCTGACAGTGTACTCTATATCGTGATAAGCGGCAAAATCGTCGCAACATTCCAAATGTGGGGCTCAACCAAAGGCGGTTACGGTCATCCTTTTGCGCTGGTGAAAGATAGCAAACCCCAACTGAAAGTTGATCAACAGCAAGGTATGTTCAGTTGGCGTAAAGAGTTTTACCTGAATAAAGACAAAACCGAGGCCGCATATTTCAACTATACCGCAACCCTCCAACAGAACGGTTTAATTAAGTTAGAATGGAAGGTCGAAGCAACCGATGAACAGTGGAAAAAATATCGCACCGATTATGCCCTATTTATAAATTTCAGGGACTTTTTTGAAAAAAAGATCATTATGAACGGTAAGCTTTGTTCATTTGTTCCGGGAAAAGAGTTGAAAGCAAAAAAAAGATATAAGATATGGCAAGGGAAATGCGATAAACTTATCTATAACGCTGACAACATAGCTAATGGTTTTACCATTACCGTCCCGAACGGTCAAAAGGGGTTTATTGAGGAAAAGCTTGACTGGCGCAAACAACCGTCTGCCGCTTTGCGGGTAAACCCTGCAACGCGTTACGCTAAAAAGATATCCGTTTTGCTGGATATCAGAACGGTTACAGCTTCAAGTACGCAGAAGTCAACGGATAGTCATGCTGGAGTTGATTTCTGGAAAGCGGATAGACTGCATGTTCCTGACTACTCTGCCAGTAAAAATTTAATCCAAAATCCATCTTTCGAATCAGCTTTAAGGTACTATACACTGCATGGTACCTGGGCTGATTACCGACCAAGACCCAAGCCGGTATTTGAAATTTCCAAAGATGAGGCAAATTTCGGTAAACATTCATTAAAAATAAATGCCTGGAAGGGCGATAAACAGGCAGGCTATCTTCAGACATTCGCCATTCCAGTCAAAGCCGGCGAAAAATATACCTTAAGTTTTTATGCCAAAGCCAATAAAAAAGCATATCTGAAACTATTATGTGTAACCGGTATCTGGCTGCAGTTCCCAAAACTGCAAAACAGTTATATAGGAACCGAATGGAAGCGTTATCAACGCACCTTTACCGCCCCGAACCGTGCTGTTACCATTCTGTTTGGCGCGGATTACCACGGCACAGACAGTGATGGAGCCGAAATTTTTATTGATGGCATACAACTGGAATCAGGTACTCAAGCCACAGCCTATATTGACCAAAAGATTTCGGCGCGTTTACTGACGTCAAGTAAGGATAACTTTCTCAACGCCGGCGATGCAGTCAATGCCAGATTGAAAATAATCGGTCCAGCTGATGCAACCGGTGAGGTTAAACTTAAATTAAAAGACTTTTTCGGTGCTAACCCATGGGGAAAAAACATCAGTTTTACCACAGATAAAAACGGAGAAGTTATTATTGCGTTACCGTTGGATAAAATTATCAAAAACGGCATTTACGTTTTGCGTGGCGATATTAAATTTACCAATGGCGATAGCTTGACCGACTTCTTCAGAATCAGCCGAATGAAGTTTTTGAACAACAAACACCGCAATAGAAACATTACCAGTTCAAGTATTTCAATCAGACAATCCCGTGCTGAAGATATGGCACGCAGGTTTCAGCAAATCGGTATCGGTTCAAGCAATTATCAGGTAAAACAGAAAGATATTAAACTGTTAAAAAAATATGGTATCTGGAGTAGTTGTCCTTATGGTGCAGTCTCAGGGAAAAAACTTAAAAATGGTAAAATAATTAAGCAATTACGTAGTTGGCAGGATAAAACAAAGGTTTATGTGGAAGATCTGACCACAATAACCGAGGTTTCTCCTCAACTTGAACGCCAAATTGAAATGGCGGCATACCAACTGGCAAAAGAGAACCCTTGGATTGAAACTTGGACGCTTGACGGTGAAATTAATGGTGGCGGCTTTAAAAAATTTAATATGCTTCGGCAAGGTAAATGGAATGAATTCGGCAAAATCCTCGTGGCGTTTTATAAAGGAATAAAAAAATTCGATCAGAATAAAATCGTTATGCCAACTGGTGGACCAACCAATATGAGCCCTCAGAGTGGCACCCTATTCCTTGAAAATATCTTGAAAGGTGTTGCTGGTAAGGTTAAATTTGATGCCGTCGCCATCCATCCATACCGCACAAAACCTAATGATCCTGATCTTGACCATGATGCCGCAAAATTTTTAGCTATGCTGAAACGTAATGGCTATGGTGACGTGCCGGTTTTGTGGAATGAAGGCATCTATTATACCTATTATAATATCCCTGCCTGGGGATTAACCCCATATAAAGGCTGTTCATCTGATCACTACCGCGCCTACTGCCCCAGCTACGATATGGGCTGGGGTGAACGCATCTCAGCCGCCTATTTTGCTCGGAGTTGGCTGGTGGCACTTAAGTATCAGCAACGGGTAAAACAGTTTAACGGCTGGAGTAGTTGGATTTATATGGATGCCTACCTGACTCCGCTGGCACTACAGAAAATTCCTAACACCCTGGGTAATCTACTGGGGAATGCCTATTTCAGACAGGATATTAGATTTGCTCCGAAAGTGCGCTGTTATATTTTTGAAAATGAGCATAAACAGCCAGTTGCGGCTCTATGGTCACAGTTCGATAATGTTGACTATGGGCTGCAACAAGCACCTAGAGCTACTTTTAAGTTTAACGGTACACTGAAAACTATTTATGATCTTATGGGAAATAAACGCACGGCAACTGAATCGCAAGGTAAAGTGACAGTTCCCGTTTCATCGTTTCCTATTTTCATAGTCGGCAAGGCTGGTTCGCTGGATAAATTTTCTGCGGCCATTCAGAACGGTAAACTGCTGGGCAATACTGAATTACCCATCACCATAACCGGAACGCCACTCAATAGATCTCAACTGCTGGTAACCGCCAATAATCATTTAACGCAAGAGTTCAATGGTAAATTAACCATAGGGACGCTGTCAAAACAACTTGTGATAAAAAGTGCCGCCAGTGAGAAGATAGTTACAAAACTGCCAACTCCGGTTAAATTTGATGAAATCAGTTCATTTAAAATTCCGATTGAATTGATTTTTGGCAACAAGCAGGCAGTAAAAGAAAAAATTAAATTCGATGCCTTTGCTATTCACCAGTTGAATGGAGTATTGGATTGGAATAAACTGCCAGCAATCAGACTGAAAAATCGTAAAATTGTCAAATTTACCGGTTCAACTTCCAGAACTGCGGTAACTCACAGTAAAAAAGTTGGAATTAAGGGTGATTTTGATGCCGCTTTTAAAGCCGCCTGGGATAATGAATTCTTTTACCTGCAAGTCACGGTAATCGATGATAAACTGTTTACGATCCCTGAAGGCAAACATGTCGGAGACGGCTGGAAATATGATTCACTGCAGTTGTATTTCGACACCTTCTGCGATGCGAGAACGCGCAAAGTTAAAGGCTATGACAGCAATGACTATAACTATGATATAGTGCCAGTTTCGACTACCCAGGCAACGGTTTACCGCCGCCTGGCGCCTGAGCAGCAAATTGCCGGTGGTCTGGATGCTCCGCGACCGAATATGATTGAACCTAACGTCAAATCTTCTTTTAGAAGAACTGCGACCGGTTATGTTTATGAATTAAAGTTTCCCAAACGCCTGCTGGCGCCGATGCAATTTAAACAAAATGCAAAAATCGGGTTCGGAATCTATCTGAATGACAATGATGGTAAAGGCTTGCGGAGCGCATTAACAGTTACTCCGCCGGGAACAGGATGCTATATGAATCCGCAACAGTACCCTGTAATGTTGCTGACAAAATAGGATATATATGAATTGGTTTAAAGAAAAACGTTTCGGCATGTTTGTCCACTGGGGACTCTATGCCATTCCGGCTAAACATGAACAGTACTGGCAACGCTGGAATATTCCGCGTAAAGAGTATCTGAAATTTGCAGAACAGTTTAATCCCCAGAACTTTAATCCAGCAGCATGGCTCGATCTGGCTGAAGATGCCGGGATGGAATATCTGGTTTTCACCGCCAAACACCACGATGGATTCTGTATGTGGGATACACAACAGACAGCATTTAATATTATGAATTCTCCGTATGGCAAAGATATTCTTGCCATGTTAGCGGATGAATGTCATAAACGTGATTTCCCGCTGGTCATCTACTATTCAGTCGTCGACTGGTATCAGCCGACCTATCCGAATATCGGTCGTCACCACGAAATTGTCACCGATCCAGCTCAACATGATATGGCGGCCTACGTCGAGTTTGTCAAGGCGCAAATCGGTGAACTGTGCAGTAACTACGGTAAAATTCATGGTATCTGGTGGGATATGAATGTGCCTGAATATCATGAATCATCGGTGCATAAGTTGATTCGTCAGCTCCAACCGGAAGCGGTTATCAATAATCGTGGATTCGGACCGGGTGATTTTTCCACTCCTGAACGTGAATGGGATCCGGAAGGAGCAGATACAGGCTACCATAATCATAAGTATAATATGCTCGAAGCCTGTCAATCCATCGGGCTCAACAGCTGGGGATATAATGAAGATGAAGATTATTACAGCTCATGCTATCTGATGAAATCTATTGACCAACGTCTAGCAGCAGGGGCAAATTACCTGCTAAATATCGGCCCGGATGCCTCGGGGAATATTCCGCATCAAGCAACTGAAATTTTATCAAATATCGGCAATTGGTTCAAACCTGTCAGAGCCTCATTTAACGCTACCGCAGTAAATATAGTTAACAATCGTTTTCTGTTAACTACCCAGTCTGGTAAAACAGTCTATATTCACGCGCCTGAAGGGCTCAACACATCGACTTTAGAACTAGACCCCATAAGTAAAACTCCACATACCGTAACTTTACTTAATAACGGGCAGCAATTAGCCTGGACTTTTACCCCCCTGATTCATAATCAGGATAAAGCTGAATATTTACGAATCAGAAACATCCCGACAGCAAATATCATCGGACCGGTTGTGTTAAAAATTGAATTTTGATAAAAAGAGCAATATCTCTAAATTTTAAAATTTCGCGCATTCACGGCTAAAATACAATTTCACTCACACCTGTCCTAACAATTATAAAAACTACCTGATTTAACAATTTTTTCCATTCAAGTCATTCAATTTTGTTCAATTTCTCAAAAGTACCCCCTGTTTTAAACTATGCTGTCCTAAAAAT
>JAKIUY010000026.1 GCA_021647315.1 Victivallaceae bacterium | reverse complement strand
TAGCGAGCCTGCGAGCGGTTTATGCTGATTTTCCGCTTGAATTATGACTGCGAAATGATACTCAACATCATTTAAAAGACACCAGAAAAACTTTCATCTTTTTTCATGCCGCTTTTGACACTACCTTTTTGCTATTACTACTTACCACCATGGATGAGCACGAAAAAATATGTTAACTCGCAGTATGCATGGAGGCAAGTAGTGTTTTCAGTCTACGGTCTACGGGAATTTAATTTATGCTGTTCAGTTTTCCCAAGCCCCGATTTTACCCCAATTCTATATTTGCCCAGGCTCCTCCGTATGGGATATACCAGGCCTGATTGAGAATATCAACTGCCGACAACGGCCATTGCAGAGAAGTTTTCAGCCCGGCACCATCATTATCAAATATTATCAGATAAAGCCCGAAACGGTAACCGGAAGTCGGTTGCATTGGAGTCAACAAATGGAACGGCAACGTCAATAATCCTTCAAAACCATCTTCCGTTACCTTGCCTGTGTATAAACCTTTAAGTGGAGTTCTTTGGTTGATCGGAGCTTCCAGCGCCATATTAACGGGACGTTCCATATAGGCTTTTTCTTCATCCTCTTCCGTACCACGGGTCATCATTATATCATAAAAACTCTGATTGCCTACCGCATCGGTCCCCACAGGATTTATACCGATTTGAAAACTATCCCCGAACATCAAGAGCTTAGTTTTTGATTTCATCAAAACATCATCTTTAATATTAAGTTTAAAGTAAAGCCCATTTTCATTCCATGCCATGCGTATTTGTGCACTTAAATCATCATCACCATTCCAGTATAAGGTAAAGGCATGATCAACCTGTTCAGCAAAATCGCCACCCATTTTTATAAACGGCAGTTGCTCCCAGGCTGCGCTATTATTGACATCGTCAATATAGCTGCATTGGACAAACACCAGATATTTTTCAATCGTTTTGCTGATATGCGGTGTTGTAACAGTCGCAGTAAACAGGGTTGGGCGTAGCGGTTCAGCAATTTTCCAGTGATTGGTAATAGCAGTTGTACGGTTAACGCCCAGTGGCGGAACTGACTGGTGGAATGTTTGACCATTGCAATTTATTTCAAAGACAATATCTGTCAGTTCAATGTTTGACATATTGGTAATATTCGCAACTGTCCTGTAACTGCCATCAGCCACAATAAGTTCAACACTCAATGGGTGATATATTTTCAACGCATTAACTGTCTGCTGTCCCTCTTTATGGGACACCATATTGATATAATGAATATTCTTGTCGAACTTCAACGGGATATTGACCTGATGCGTTAATTTATCCGTACTGCATTCAATATGTTCACCGGCAATATGGATTTCATCAATCGGGTGTTGCCACCTGAATTGTTCATATTGACCACCGACTAATAAGAGATTGCTGTCAGTGGCTAATGCCCGGCGTTGCTCAAGATCTGCCGTTACCGCCTCCCAGTAACCGTTAGCTTCAAGATATTCAACGATTTCAGGAGGCCCGATAAGTTTGTTTTCATCCACAATTTCGATAAATGTCCGGCATGAACTTATCGCATTTTTGATATTATCAACATCACACAGTTCACAAATAACTCCGGTGCGGTTAGAACGGAACAGTTTGATATCCGCTTCCGGCTTGTAATTTGAGTTGTAGAGGACACTCGGACGACGACTGCCATGAGCAGTATGGATATCCAGCCCGCTGACAATCGGGATTTTTTTCCCCTTAGCCTGCATCTCATAATACCATTTAACCAAATGGCGGTCAGTATCAATAAAACCGTTAATCAATTCAATCGCATTGAGAAGTTTTTTGTCAATCAGCTCTTCCATGCGTTCAATCATAAATTCATACGGGTGGGCCAGAATAGTCCAGTCGGTGTGGTTTTGAAACCACTCCAGCACCTTTTCAATATTCTGACTGTCCGCTGCGGGTATTTCCGCTGTCAGCCTGGTGGTTGTGAGATGTCCCCATTCATAAAAACACTCACGCCCGGGAAACAGTTTATAATCAATCCGGTTATCGTCAATAATTTTCTGTAATTCCTGAAAGATTTCCGGTGTCTGGAATGCGGAAAAATCATACCCATGATAGGTTAAACCGGCCGGTAATAATGCCAGCTCCTCCACCGATGCATTCCACTGCCCATGAAAATCCCCGAACCATATCTTATACTTGCCAACTGTAATCATTTTATTATCCCGTTTTACCAGTTATGACGTTTTACCAGTTATGACGTTTTACCAGTTATGACGTTTTACCAGCCTGTTGAATGCCTGAATGACTCCGGCACCATAGGGCAGGTCGGCGACTTCACCGTTATATTTGCGGACGTGGGCTTTGACCTGTTCATTGGCATTGACCGGGCAGATATAGTGGGTTGACAGTTTCGGGTGCATCATATCAATATCGGCTGGTTCATCACCTGCAGTAATAATTTGATCAGGTGAGAATTCGGTACGATTAGTCACCTCTTGCAGTGGTGCGCCTTTGTGCAGGAATGCCGGACGCACAGAGATTGAGCGTCCTTTATACCCACAGATAAAATCGTCATCGGCAAAGAACTTTTCATTGAACTGTTTAAACTGTTCAAAATCTTCATTTTCAGCGAGCACAAACTGGAATAGATGTCCGTAGTAAAATATTTGTGCTGGTTGAAATCTACCGGCAATTTGATTAATTAGCAGCGAAAACTTTTCTTTACAAAATTGTGCAAGTCTAGTCTCCATTTTTTCGGTGTAGGGTTGAACAAACTGCGGTCCGTCATCGTTGGTTGTTGCCAGTCGGCAGCCATATTCAGCCATCAGGAAATCGGGTCTCGATTTGACTTTGCTGGTCTTAATCAGATCCCATTGGCCATCAACATCCCAGGTGGTATTGATACCCCAGTGGCAGTTAATGTTGTCGAGTCGATCCAGAAATTCACTGAACGGGTCAGGGAATCTGGCGTATTGTTCATAATCACCGCCCAACGCGGTACCGTCGAGATCAGTTATAAATAGTTTTTGCATGTTATTCCCACACCTCCAATTCAATTAATTCTAATGGCTTTTGAGCTTTCAATTTCAATTTAAAAAATTTCCATTCTCCAACAATATTATTGAATGAAACTTTGGCAACATCAACTTGAGACGAATTTGCCGGTTGGGTCTGCAATGGTTTGAACTTATTGCCATCTTTGCTACCCCACAATTCTGCGGTTGGTGCTTCGTTCATAACGAATAGATTTAGCTGTTTGATATTTCGCAACCCAGCTAGATTGATGGTTAATTCAATGTTTTTGACCCGTTTCCAGGCGACATGGCTCTGCTTTTTATTGTTATCCAATACCACCTTCAGACGATCTGTCAGCAGACCTTTGGTGGCAGCAATCCAGCCACTGGACTTTACATCTGCTTTACTATCAGGGAATGGCTTGTAACGGTAACTTATATTAACCGGGACATTATAGAGCAGTTTAGGCAGAGTACGCCTGAAGTCAAGGGCATTGCCGGAGATACAGGTCATTGTTTTAATAGGTTGTTGGGTAAGTGGTGGTAGTTTAATTACTCCCGGCGTTCCATAACTGATATTGCATGATTTCAGTAATGCTTTGAACAGGTCAAGGTTAGCGACAGGGACTTCCTGCCAGGTTACTGGATGGTTACTGGTATGTTGATAGATATTAAATCCAGTAATAATAATTTTGCCTTTGCCCAACTTTCTGACAATGGCCGCCGGTGAATTGTCGGCATAACGCATTAGCACTTCATCATTAGCAACCTGATTAAAGGTATAACTTTTTCCAACTATATTCCATAATGTCGGTGGCGGTACTGCCATTTTCAATTTTGGACTGTTTTGCAGAAAATCAGTTTGCAGAGTGGTGGCCTTGTGCATTTGCTTGGCAGTTGCAACCGGGATAATTTTGCCGAACAGTTGTTGACGCAGTTTTTCCGGCACTGTGCCATTGGGCATGAAGCTGAATGCCTGCGGATCAGTAACCAGTAACGTCGTACCCTGTTTAACTGCGTCAAGCAACAGTTGTCCAGCCTTGTTATTGGTAAACTGAATAAATGGCGCGACAATCAACCGATAGTCGGCAGGTTTCGCATAGCCACGGGCAACAGCTAAGTCAGAGATGAACTGGACATCAGCATTTAATTTAATATTAAGCATATAAAACGCCGGCTCGATGAAACCAATCCAATCCCAGTAGGCAGGAATTGACATCTGGGATAGTTCTGAAACATAGATTGCCGCCGCCGTTTTTGCTGGTGGTGTCAGTTTGTTGCCGCGGATGTTCTTGATAGTCTCGAGGATATATTTGAAGGCCTCTGGACGTGAGATACGAGTATCAGTCATCCAGAGTTTTGTGCCACCCAATGGCCAGAAATGCAAACCGGTCACCCCGTTACGGAAAAAATGAGTATAGAGCTGCTGCATCTCGGTTGTAGTTAATTTTACACCTGAGCCTTCAGTATGAGTACAGCCCCAGAACTCCTGCGGTTTAGACAGATCATTAACCAACCGGCAGAAAGCAATGCCATTAACGCCGTTAGGGCGGATATGATTGTTGAGTTGTGCTAGGTGAACGTCAAAGCGTCCATCCTGCCAGCGAGAAATATCCGCACTGGTCATATCACCCAGCAGATCAGGCGAAAAGATTGGGAGATCCTTATCAATTTTTCTCACCTCTTTGATCACTTTACGTTCAAATCTATCGGTAAAATCATTTGCCCAGCGTTTGAGGGCGACCCAGCGGAAGCGATTTTTGTCCTTTTGCGATGTCGGAATGCCATATTTACCATAGCCGAATTTTTCACGAATTTCCCGATCTATTTTTTCTATTTCAGGATAGAGCCCTTTGGTTTTATAGAGCGCGAACAGGTTGACTGTTTTTTTACGCATTTGGCCATAAATTTCATCCCCGATGAAAAATGCTCCAATGACATCTTTATACAATTTCATTCCTTGGCGCAATGAGGTAAAATATTCGTCAATATCGCCTTGATCTCCAAGGTACCCACTATAAGTTTTTAACTTCAGCCAGTATGCTGAACGCGATTCCCAGGATTGCGGGGTAAATGATATCTTAGTTCCGGCTTGACGAATATTTTTAATCTTATCCTTGATGTCATTGTATTTATGAATTTTGCGCTGTTCAATCATCCAGGGCATCAACTTTTCCGTTGTACATAGTTCAAAAAACTTGCCGTTATGCCATGGCATACCGAAGATTTCGGCATAACGTTTACCACGGTTTTCGCCCGCCAGCTGTGACCAGGTCATGCCATCGGCAGCTTTTATCGTTGGGCTGTAGTTTGTCAGTTTTGCCTGGTCAAAACTCCCTTCAGCTGGCGTAACCCGGCTGGCAATACGTTCAGCAACAGGATATTGACTTTGATAAACAGTTTTACCGTCGGCTTTGAGCTGGAATTTGATTGCTTTCATGTTCAGTGTAACACTATAATCAACGGTTAATCCAGTGATCTGTTTGGGATAGGCAATTTTAGTGATCTTTTTGATTTTGGTCCGGGCATCATCGTAAATGTTCAGTTCGAGTTTTACCGGCTTTGCCGATTGGTTATTTACTGCCAGGCGAACAATATTTTCTCCGGGCGTGGTGGAATCGCAGGCACCGCGTGAAAATGAAGTCACCTTGATTGGCGATTGGGGTGCAGGGAACTTAAATTGGATATTTGGCAGCGGTAACTGACTCCACCCGAGCCGTTCGGTCAGACTATTATAGCTTAACGGAAATTGTGCTTTGCCAGACCTGAAATAGACCGGTTTACCTTTATGAACGGTTTTCCTTGCCAAGCCGAGTTGCCAAATATCTCCAGCTCCCGGCTGGCAGTTGAAATCACTTAACGGGATCGATATTTGGGCAGACCATTTACCTTGACCGTTAGTTACGACAACTTTAGCTTTAGTGGGATAATTCGTCTGCCAGTCAAGAGCGTTTGCTCTGATCATTTTATATTGTCCGCTGCTGCTGACCAACAGTGCATAAAAACTTTCACCATCATTGTTTATATCAAATAACAGACAGACGGAATCATTCAGCGTCATCGCCTTTTCAGCTTGAACCAGGCCGTAGACGGTTTTTACCTCACCTGGCTTAATCTCTGCTGTCGTTTTAGCTGCTTGAGAGCCGTTGGCCTGAATGGTAAAGTTAAATTGTTTGCTATCGCAATCCCATGTTATCTTGGTTTTATAGTCCTTGCTACCGAATGAACTATTCCCGCCATTTGTAGCCACAATTCCACTTATGCCAACAATTAAACCCATAATAATTTTACGCATCTGTTAATCCTTTTTTTGATTTTTTCTACAAAATTTTATACCTTAATCAGGTGGCATCTGAAGGCAAATGCCACATAAAACTCCACTTCTGTGCCTACCGCAGACCGGTCACTACTTGTCTGCGTGCGTTCACGCACAGGCAGGCAGAAGCAGAGTTGCGAATAAGAGTTGATAATGTTATTGATACTTGTTAGTTAAATAATTTTCTACTGCGACCCGATTTGTTGCATTAAGCGAGTCGTTGTAGAGAATATATTCAAAAATATATCCGTCGAAATATCCACCTGCCAGATCACGTGCTCCAAGATGGAAAGTGATATTCTGCGCTGACAGAGCATTGTCATCAATGCCGGATGTAGCATTGTCAACTTTAATCCCGTTTAGATATATATCATAAACACTGTCGGTCGAATTGTAGACGACGGACAGAATATTGAACCAGGAGATATTTTCAGTCGCACTGGTATAGCCGGAGCGACAGTTACTGTTTGAAGAATTTTTGCTCATTACAGTGAACAGTTCATCTGTAAGTAATCCGGTACAGGAGCCAAAACTGAATTCTCCGGCTTGGTTGGAGATCGTTTGAGCCGGTGAGGTTTGGGTAAATGGGCTGGTACTTTTGAATACTATGAAAACTGATTTTGTGGTTAAAGTTACATTATCAAGTTTCATGGCATCGTCAATGCCGTCAAAGTAAATTCCAGCTGCGCCGTTTGGAGAAATTCTATCTTCCAACACCGGACGACGCGCGGAGGAGGTACAGTAGTAATCACGGTTATTGCCGGATTGATCCTGCCAGGTCTGGACTGCTCCGGATGTCGCCACTGGTTGCCCACTGTCATCAAGTAGCCCGGCATCAGCTTTAAGCCAGATTTCCAGGTTATTGGTAACAGGAAGTGTGTTTGAAGTTGAATATTTTTTAGTCAAGTAATCTTCAACAGCTTGTTTTTGATCGAGATTAAAAGCTTTATTATAAGCAATGTATTCAAAAATATAGCCGTTAAAATAGCCCCCTGCCAAATCACGCGCCCCGATATGGAAGGTGAGATTGTTTGCTACTAAACCATTGTCATCGGAGCCGACTTTTACATTGCTGACTATTGTTCCATTTAAATATATATCATAAGCACTGTTGGTCGAATTGTAGACGACGGACATAATATTGAACCCTGAAATATTATTACTGGCACTGGTATAACCGGAGCGACAGTTAATGTCTGAAGAGTTTTGGCTCATTACAGTGAATAGTTCATCCGTAAGTAATCCGGTACAGGAGCCAAAACTGAATTCTCCGGCTTGGTTGGAGATTGTTTGAGCCGGTGAGCTGGCAGTTATGGCATTTGATGCTTTAAACACTATAAAAACTGACTTTAACGACATTGATGCATTATCAAGTTTCATCGCATCATTAACACCATCAAAATAAATTCCGGCAGCACCATTAGGAGATATTCCGGTTGTCAATTGTGGACGACGGGTAGATGATGTACAGGAATAATCGCGCTCATTGCCGGATTGATCCTGCCAGGTCTGAATAGTGCCACCCGGGGTAACGGGTTGACCGGTTTCATCAAACAAGCCTGCGTCAGATTTCAGCCATATTTCGAGCCCGTCTTTCACTACCAGTTCGCTGCCATTCCAGGTTGTAACGGAGTCGGGATCCTGATTAGTCTGTTGCCAGGATGCCAGATTGGCATAGGTAGTATTGTTAGCTTCATTACGCCATAATGCTCCATCAGGCTGATAGACGTTATAATTAAACCACGAATCAGTTAACTGCCATGCCTGCCAGGTTTGAATATGAAACAGTTTAGGCCAAAAACTTCTATTATCAGAGAACTGATAACCACGTGCACCGGAATAGAGAACGATACTTATATCATTATCATAAAACTCATTATATTTAACCAAAGTAGAATCATTGACATCACTGGAATTGAGTCTCATGCCGGTTTGAGAATTTATGATAATATTGCCTTTAAGCAAGTTATTACTGAGTTTATATGCAGTTCCGGCACCCATGACAATACCTTTTTCGACATCCTCAATATAGTTATTCTTTATTTTTACATTTTCCATTGTTGCATTTTCTGCAATCCAAATAATAATTCCACTGGATGATACCGGATCCCCGTCGGCATCAGTAATGCCATCACTGGTTTTTATGCCGTTAATAATGGTGTTATTGATAATAGTACTATCATGCAGATTTTGAAAGCTTAGTGCTTCAACATCCGGCATGGTGTCCGAGAGCACATAAGCACCGTTTATTGCTATATTTTTAATAACATTATCAGCTATCGTAAGATTGTAGTGCCTTGGTGTACTATTCAGGCCGGTGCAAATAAAAGCAAAACGAATATCTGAAAAAATATTGGCAATAACTTCAATATCATGATTCTCAATTGATGTAGTTGGACTGTTTAGCCAAATACCGGCATACATTCTAGAGAACTCACAATTTTCAATTTTGATGCCACTACTGGCGGAAGTTGCACTTATGGTATTATATATACCCCATTTACTATATTCAAATTTCAAATCTTTAAAAATAAGATTTGAACGATTGGCGACATTAAAAACAATTCCGTTGTTTGCCAAATAGTATTCATGAGTTGAATAATCCTGACCATCTGTAGGCCTGATATAAATGCCGGTGCCTGAAACTAAATACCAATAACCGTCCGTAAGGGCACTGCTGCTAGCTTTTTTCACGGGGAAACCATCTTCCCAGATAAAATTCACTACAGAGCCCGCATAACCGGTGTACAGGTATCTGCCATCACCCAAATTCGTCCAGCTATTATCCTGATCAATTCTTTTACCGACCGATAAAATCGGTGCCGGATCATTAGCATCACCGTAACTTTGAAATGTGATCGGGGAAGTTGCATTGCCGGAACTGGCAAGGTTGCCGTTGTAAAAATTATAGAATCGCTGTCCCCGCTTGAAATGAATAACATCGCCGGCATTGAACTGGCTGCTTTTCTGGCAGACAGTCTGCAAACTGTCCCATGGCGCAGTTTCTGAACCATTATTGTTGCTGCTGCCGGCTGCATTGTCGACATAATAGTTTGTGGCAGATGCCAAACTGGCAATCATTAAAGTAGTAAGACAAAGACAAGCTTTTTTTACAGAATTAATAAATAATTTTTTTGTTGAAATATTCATAATTAGTCTCCGGTAAAATTATTAATGTTACAAAAATTTTTTATTTTGGGAAATCTGCTTCCCAAGAATATCTATCTTAAATCATACTTTGTCTTGTCGTGCACCTCCTATATTTTGCAGTTAGTCCCTTATTCGCAATATCCTGTCAATTTTTGGCAGAATATTTTATTCTTCACCACCGCGGAGCGGTAATCTGCCTTCAGGTGCCACCTGATTAGGATTTAGTTTACCACAGCCAGCCGGTGTAGGGGTGAACATAGCCGAAGTGCCAGTTCAGCGGATAGAGTTCGTCGCTATCGCCGTGCAGTTCAGTTGCTGGCCCTGTATCACTGCTCCCGCCTTGATTCATCCGCAGGGCCGCCAATATTTTAAGATATTTATAGCGTTGCCAGTTATTCTGAAAGTCATTGAACTTAGAGCTGATAACGGCTCGGTTATTAACCGATTTTACCAGCTGGAGTCCGTTGGCTGTTTTAAATGCCGGTACTTTTACCCGTTGACGGAAGTAAAAATCTCCGTTATTCAAGCCCCAGCCAAGTTTGCCCGCCGGCTTTTTAAGCCGGAACCCATCAAAGGTGGCTGAACCTTTTTCATATTTCACGTCAATCAGTTTGGCATTCGGAGCCGGAACTTTATCCATATAGGCAAAAATATTATTGACCAGTTCTGTTGTCACGGGATCAATACCATAACGGTTGGTTACATCTAGCTGACAGAAGATGAAGCGACCTTTACCGATGGCAGCTTCCAGCAACGGCGTATCCATCAGATCAAAACCGCTGTCGATGAGGGAGCGGAAAGCGCCAAACATCGGTTTTTGAATAACATAGGTTGCGACGTTGTTATCATTGCCCCACTTCCAGAAACGTTCAGGAAACCAGCCTCCAGCGGCGGTGGGAACTTTTTTCGGCACCGGATAGGCTTCTATCAGGTCAGCTGCGCCGCGCCAATGCCAGATGTCCGAGGCATTAATACCTTTGAGTACTGGGTGCCCAGCGGCACTGATGAATGTGCGGCGCGGGCTGTTTTCATAAGCTTTAAGTCCGAGAATATTATCAGTTGCCTGTTCAAAAACCACAACCTTCAAGCCGTTCTTAACCTTTTTATCAAAACCCAGTTTTGCCAGTTTTTTGACATTTTTATCCTGTTCAAGCACATGACGGCCAATAACCAAGATGCCACTGTCGGGTAAACGATTTTTCAGCTGTCTGATTTTAAATCCAGCCTGTTTAAGCATTTTTGTGCTATCGCCGATCGGATCAAACAGGTGCAGGGTGATTTGGGCATTACGGCTATTTTTTATTAGCGGATAAACCTGGATGGCAAATTTATCTTGACGAACTTTACCGTTACCGGTAACCGTGAGTGAAAGCGTATATGCTGTTCTTTTACTCACTTGCGGCACGGTAAACTGCCAGCGGAAATCATCAATAGCTCTTTCACCACCACCGATATTTTTCTGCATCTGCTGGGTTGCGATAATTTTGCCGTTTGGAGCCTGTAACTGCCATTTAACCTTCACGTTCAATGGATAAAAATGATCATTGAGCACAACGGCGCGTTTGACAATGCTGTCGCCTGAATAGTAGTTATGATCCATCGTGGTAAAATTGCCGTCACCACCGATATAGGCGTAAAATGGTTCAAACTGCTGCTGAACCCAACGTCCCCAATTGTTCAGGTCACCAACCGAGTCATTGGCATCAACCTGACTGTTAGGGTGCGTTCCCGGCGTATTAATCGCATTATCAGGCGGTGCGGCAAAATGGCGATTATCATACGCTGGGCGCAACTCAACATGCAACATGAACCCTACTCCAAATGTCCGCCAGGCACGATAGGCATATTTCAGATATTCTTTTTTAAATTTCCAGGGTGCGATACTGGGGTTTTCTTTCCAGTATGCTGATAGAGCATGTTTTTTGTCAAAATATTGTTCTAGATACTCTTCAGGTTCATCCTGATAAACTTTATCGCCAAAAAGTTCAGCGGCATGTTCCAAAAAAATCGGTTCGCTTGACGGTGATGGGAATGAATTGGTCGCCTTGCGCTGATAAAGCGTTGCCCAGAAAATATTGCCTACTTCGGTCAGATAAAGCGGTTTAAGATTTAGTCGTTTCCTATTTTTCCACCAGGCTAGTGGCCAATTGGCTCGTTCCTGTAACCCAGCATCGGGATTAATATAAATCATTCCAGTCAGGAGATCGGAAACTTTGTTGTGCCCCCCCGAGTGAGTAGTAACCAGACGTGAAGGATCAAGTTCTTTAATCATCTTTTTCAATGGCAACCCGTATTCACTGTTTTTACGAATTTTTTCCCAATATTTTTCTGGTTCAAACTTTTTACCCAGTAGTGATGGCGATGCGATCCAGGTATAATGACTAGATCCAAATCCCCAAGCAAAGACTGAAGGATGATTAGCGTAGCGTCTGATTTCACCACGCAGCAGGCGCCGATTGTAATGATCAACTGCTGGATCAGTGGCAAAATCTTTTTGTCCATAAGGCAGTTGAAAATTGACGAGTAGCCCGACTTCGTCTGCGACCTCAAGCACTTTAGTGCGGTCAGCGGTGCCTCTTTTTTCGCCAGCCCAAATTAAAAAAGCATTGAGATTAAGCTCTTTTTTCCATTTACTCAGGATGAATTTAAGATTTTTCCGATTCGAGAGAAATGAGCCATAATTGGACTGTGAGCCGAATGGGGTATGGTTATTGCCCCGGAGATTAATCGGCATACCATTAAGCTTCAGTTGTCCGGCTTCGACCCAGAATTCTCTGAACCCGAAACGTACTGAAAATGTCGTATCAACAATTTTACCGGCGCTATTTTGCAATTCAATATTGAAATAATAGAGATTGGGGGTGTCTGGAGTCCAGGGTTTTGGGTTACTCCAAGCCATCGCAAATTTTTCTCTGAAGTTTTTGCTGCTACTCTTTATTGTAAACCATTGACTGCGTTTTACTCTGTTTTGCATTTTAGCATCAGTCGCAACAGTAATGCGGACTGAAAGTTTTGTTCCAGTTTGCTGGACTCCGTCAACCAAGACATTAAGCTTTTTTGCACGCCATGATGGGGTGACCCCAGCAAACCGGACACTGGCCTGTTTGGGATATGACCTGAGCCAGACATTCTGTTTGACAGCATCAGATTTAATGCGGAGTTTGATTGGGTTTGAACTGTAGGTCAGTGGAAATTTATAGGTTAGCGTGGGTGAGAGCAACATCTTCTTGCCATTAATGGCGACAATTGGTGCTTTGCCTGCGACACCCTCAAGTTCCAGAAAGATATCGCGCTCCTGCCAATTAGCTGGAATGCTAAAGGTTGTTCCAACCCAGGATTTGGCCGTATCTTTGAATTTCTTACCGTTATATATATTAGTCTTATTGCCGTTCCCGTCAGTAATAGTAAAGGTGCTTCGACGGTAAAACGGGACGCGGCGTTTCAGCCAGTGTTGTTCGTCCGGTTGGTTACTATTGCTCTGAAGCAGTGGTTGCCAGTCCCAGAGACCATTAAGGCAAATTTCGCCACGTTGCCGATTATTACGCTCAAATCTTATAGAATTAGCGGTTGCTGACTTAACTTTTATTGACTTAACTTTTACTATTTTTTTTTTACTTGGAACTGCTTTAGTCAGATTTTTTTTTTTAGCCGTAGAGCCGCCATCGAGGGGGGATATTTCGAGCAGATCAATAATTCCAACGCCAAAATTTATCGGATTTTTACCTTTAAACATTCTTGCCCCAATCGTGATGGGTTCATCAGACTGGTATATTTGATTGAACGCTATTTTTTTGCTAGTAACTTTTTTGCCATTCTGGTAGAGGGCAATCATTTTCCCCGGCACAAACCGAGCCTCGAATTCAACTCTCGCTCCCTGTTTAACCAAGCGTTTAACACATTCGATAGTCTTTTTACCATCGCCTGAGACGACGAAGTGAACATCGCCCCGCGGACTTAGATAGATTGTAAATGAACGCGCCTGCAGTCCGTGATCATATTTAGCAATTAGTACTAGAAGGCTGTTCTTAGGTTGACTTGCAAGATCGGCGGTTGGGATATAACCTACTTTAATCTTGAAGCCACCGGACAGCAGTTCTTTAATCGCAGGTTTTGACTCTATGGTTATGTAGTTATGCTTTTTTGTGCCGATGATGAAGCCTTGCCGTCCGTCATCAGTTGGCGTAAAACAGCTTGAAGATGAGCTCCCCTTGCTTTTCACCGTAGCACTGAATCTTATTGACCCCTTGTTTTTGATCATGCCACTGTCTGGTAGGCGTTCTTTGAAACCAAATTTAATCCCCGGCTCCGCACCTTGGCACAACATGGTGAATGCTCCCAACATCATCAGTGCAATGATTGTTTTAATAAATTTCATGTTTAAAGTCTCCTGTTTTATGAGGCAGATATAGAATCTGCCCTACGATTTATTTTTATTCAATATTGAACATTCAATATTCGACGTTGGACGTTCATTTTTATGGGTAGATATGGAATCTACCCCTACTATTTTTTTCAATTTAAAAAAAATCTGCATTCATAATTCATAATTGACGCTTTGCTCTGGCGTTCCGCCAGCCTCTACGGCTTCGCCTCCGTTAAATAAGTCCCGTAATGCCTAATACTACGACTGTAAACCATTTTTTATCATTAGCGGTAATTACCTTTACCGCAGTAATCTTTTTTGCTGGATAGGGATTGATCCATTCGAGGGTGAACAAATATTTCGTAGTATTGCCAATCTGTACCGGCACCGGTTTGGCAGAATTGGTGTCAACCAACGGTACTGTGCCAGATGGATTCCACATCCAGTTGCCGATATTTTCATGCCCACCAGCACATATCAGTGGAATGCGAACTGTTTTACCATCACTATAGATAATTTCATAGCGACGTGATGCCCCCATCCCCCAATGGGTTGCCGCATAAGAGGCCCCATGGAAAAAGTAGAGCACTCGTGCCTTACGGTTGACCGGAATGGTCACCTCGGCGGGGAAATGTTTGTCCGTCTTCCAGCCAGATTTCATGGTGATCATGGCTTTCTGGTTATTAGTCGCCGGATCAATAACCTTAAACGGTACGCCATAGAATTTGACAATGCCATAGCCGGGACCGAATGGATCCAAATCATAAATTGGTCCACTATCTGTCCACCCACCTTGATTATCGTCTTTTTTGGCATCTTTAAAGCCCATATTACAAAACTTACGAATATCAACCTGAAACCATTGGTTATTTGAGCGGTTTTTGCTCAATTTATAATATTCAGTAAATGGTTTTTTCAGAATAGCACCAAACGCTTTGCCATTAACTATGGATAATGGAATCTCTTTTTTATTGTATACTGTTTCATCAGCCGGCAGCTGAAATGCTATAAGTAGACAAACTGCAAATATCCCGACTGACAGTAAAGATAATTTCATGATATATCCCTGTTTAGATTGAGAGTTTAGCCAAAAGATCTTTAGTAATTATTAAAGATCCAGTTTGACAAAACTCTATTAGTTGCGTCTAGTTCTGACTAAAAGATTTTAGTCATTTTATCTACTGTTGGAATATCACGAAACTCGTTTGCGTGTTTATTTTCCGCTCTGCCGTCTGCAAAGAGGAAATTTGATGTTCCGTTATGGAGAGTATGATAGGTAAAACTGTTAGCGTTAGAACCGGGAACATATAACGGGTTATAGACTACTCTGCCTGGGGTAAGCTGCTGGGTATAGTTGTCTACCTCCACCATTGAAATCATTTTTGATGGCTGTCTTATCTGGGATACTCTAGTCCAGATTGTTCCATAGCCACCACCTGCACCATGAACTGTCTGATAACTACCAGTACCTGCGACCAAACCGTAGCTGGATGCTGCCAGTTTATTACTTGCACAATAGAGGCGACGTGGTCCAATAGCAGTTGATTTCGGGGTATAGCTTATTTCAGTGTATTGTTTTGTCAGCCCCGCGTAGGCAAAAATACGCGAGAAACTGCAATCAACACCATACATCTTAACGCGATAAATCGGCATATATCCGTCATAGTCATTGATATACATTGCCATCATCGTGCCAATTTGTTTTTCATTGCTGGTACAGGCGATACTTTTTGCTTTCTCCCGCGCCTGATTCAATGCTGGCAACAGCATACTGGCCAGAATGGCAATAATCGCGATCACAACGAGCAATTCTATTAATGTAAACATCTTATTATCAATTAGTTGTAGTTTTTTTAATGCTTTCATTTTATTTCTCCATATTGTTGTTTTATACTGTATTTTTGTGAGTTAATATTATTCATAATTAGTTGGTTATTATTATAAAGGACACTAGTCCATAGAAAATGGCAAATGAGATTGCCCCGACATTATGGATTGTTAATTATCTCTTCCATAGGCACTTCCTCCACATTTATTTTGGGTTTAAGGTGAATCTTCCTGTAATTCTGCGGATTTTTTATTATAGTCTCAATTCTGTTGTAAATCTCGACAAAGCGTTGTTCAAATGATTTTTCACATTCATTGCTCTGATAAAATGGTACTCTAATATTATTGCTTGTAAATGCTTTAAATAATAGATTATTTGACAGAGAGTCTGAACCTGTTTGAATCGCCGGACAGTTACACCAGCCATTAGCTTTGGCTTCGGTTACTTTGTCCAGATAGATCTGTGCCCGTTCAGCAACCGGAATAGAGGTGGTTATACCTTTAGGCATTTCTACTAGATGCAAATCAACGCCAAGCCGTTTAGCCTCATTCATTACCCCATCATAATAGCGGCGATAAAAATAGTGTTCCATCGAACCGGAATAGAGGGTTAGTTCATGGCAATTCTCCATTTCAACCAATTGCCTGGCGGTTTCTGCACCAAGCCAGCTATTATCACCGGCGATCTGGTTATACTGCATTTCTGGATAAAGCCCCGAAGAAAAGTCCCCGATGAAAATTACGGGAATTTTCATCCTGGTACAGGCTAAAATCTGTTTTTTATTAAGTGCCGCCGCACTGATGAGCAGACAGTCAAGCGATTGCTGTTCAATTTTTTTCAGTTCATGTAGGAAGTGTTGATGTGGAGCTTGGACTGCCGGTGCCACAGTTTTGACAATAAAACTGAAGCCATCGCGTAAAAATGGTGGATGGGCAATGCGTGACAGCCGCGAAAAATAGACATCACGATTGGTTTTAATACAATATCCCAGCAGATAAACATCAATAGTATGCTTAAAATTATGTTTGCTGGCAAAGACTCCTCGTCCCGGTTCACGAACAATCAGATGTTCCGCTTCAAGAATATCCATGGCATCAACAATCACCATCCTACTGACAGAAAATTTTTCTGCCAAGGCACGTACGCTGAGCAGTTTACAGCCAGGGTCAATTTTGCCGCTGACTAACAGTTTCCGGAGAAACTCCGCAACCTGCTCTTTTTTTGATGTTACTGCTAATAATTCCATGATGATACTCTCATTAACTGTCATTCTCTTGTTATAGTATATGACAGTTAATGACAGTTTGCAAGTGTTTTTTCAAAAAAAACGATATTTTTTTTATATTAACCAGCAGGCAACAATTTTAGAGTATCAGTTCTGTTGCAGTATGGCTGCTTTATTTAATCCTGGAATACCTTGTTCTTTGGGTAGGGCAATATCATGAGTTTTGCATTAAAAATGATACACTGTATGTTTGAAGTCCTCATACAGAGGACACTGCTAAGGCTCCGCTTCGCTTTACCCTAGGCTTGTGATTAGTGGGAGTGTGCCTTTGCCTTATTTTTTATCAGCAAGCAACAAGCTTACTGCCTGTAATAAAATCGGAGTTCCAACCCTGTCGAGAGTGATATCTGCGATATTAACCATGCTGTCTCCTGTATCATCGAGCAGAAATGGCGCTAATAAGTATTCTGGGATAAAAATGGCTTTGGCGTTGCCTTTTTTATCGGTTAATTCTGCCGCTACACAGATTGTTTTATTATCTACAGACAGTTCAGCAATAGGTTTGACCTGACTGTTAACCGGCTTAACTTTTAATAAACATAGCGGAGGTTGCGAACCGGCTTTGGTATCAGGATTATTAATAAAGCGATATTGTTTATCTCCTAACAGTTTATTAAATGGCGGTAGAAATTTAATGCTGATTTTATTAATTACTTCATTGTTATTTCTTCCATATTTTTTTGTTACCGGTAAAATTGTTGGATCCGCTTTGGTCAGACTTTGGGAAAGATCACCCAAAATACCTTTGTCACGTCCACCAATCCAGAGGAGCCGTCCGCCATCAGCAAAATATTTCTTTAAATTATTTTTGGCGTTGTTTGAGACATGGAACGAACCGGAACAGAGAATCAATAGAGGGATTTTTTTAACATCAAGTGTTGTTGAATCGGGAATATCTAAATCTCGTAAATCAATGGTGCAATAAGGGATTTTATTTGCTTTTAATGTTCTCATGACCGCAGCCATAACAAGCCGTCCCCCGAAACTGAGCCTGCTGCGCATCATTAATTGGGAACGTTCGAGCACGATACCGACATTAGGAACGCCATTTTTTGCTTTTTGCAGCAGACCGGTGTAAATGGAATCATCACTTAGCGGAGCCTGACCAAGATATTTATGCTTAGTTTTTGTTGCATTTTTAACTATTTCCGAAGTCAATACCGGCACCTTGCCCTGTTTGGCAAATTCCCAGGCAGTAATAATCATATCCATGGTCTTTGTCATACCGTAAACCCCTAATTCCGCCATGGCTTCAGTGCCTGTGTTTCTTGTTTTTTTCGTGGCACTAGGGGCGTAAGTCGCCATAATTTTATACTCTCTTTGAGTTCCATAAGTGGCAGCCAGAATATCCGTAGATAAAATCTGCTCAAGCACTACATTCGGTGTGCCGGTAATAACTTTGGGACTATATTTATTCAACAATAATTTTACAGCTTTTTTGCCCTCTGAAGTTTTGGCGATATTTGCAAAATCAAAGCCTATCCCATTGCCCATTTTTATGTTGTATGGCTTAAACGCATAGGTTGAATAATGAATCTGAGAAGTATGATTACAGGCAACATCATCAGCCACGGTGTGCATCAACGTACTCATCCAGAATGCACTTCTCGCGGGATCTTTGTCCATGAATGCCCGAATCAGCAGGATAAAATTAGCGCATTGACCCGGTTTGCGTGATGAATGCAACGAATAGAGATTTTTTGCGCCGAAAGACTGCAGATATTTTACTTCTGTATCAGTTATCGGATATTTCTTCTGCTCTTTTACCCATGGGGCAAAGCTATCCGGGGCATGGGACCAGCGGATAAATTTTTTCTGGTTTTCTTTGCCTAAAAAATTCTTTATTTCATCCGGCATAATCGTTAATGCGCCTCGATTAACATAATCATGACCAGAGCCCCATCCCCAGAGTGTTTGGGAAAACAGACAAAAAACAATGAATAAAAAAGTATACCGTTTCCAGTTTTTATGAAACATTATAATATAGTTCCTGTTTAAATATTTACCCTTTAAAGTATAGCTAGACTGTTCACGAAAAGGATATAACGCCCGTTGGAGTACAGACTTTAGTCTGCTTTTTTGAGCGTATAAATTGCAGACTAAAGTCTGTGCTCCAACAAAAAACATCATCTAGCGATCTTTTTGTGTAATGTCTAGCTATCAAACCCAGTTGGTTTTTATATGCGGGTTATTTAACCGTTACAGTAAACGGCAGGTTCTTGATAATCGTCGCTTTATCTTTTTTCAGGCGGTAATAAATTCTGACAATAAAATTATAAGATCCAGGGGCAAATGCGGCAAGAGCCGGTAACGGTGCGGCAACATACTGTTTTTTTGTTTTATCGTATTTTACACTGGTTCCCATAGTTCCTGCTTTGCGTTCGCCCATGTCAAGATCATAGACAAATTTACCACTTGGTTTTTTTGCCCCGGCATAATATATTTTAAGGCGCTGATACCATCCGGGTACGCCCCAGCGATTTGGCTGTTTTCCACAGTTGGCACTGGCAAAATCAGTATCAGTAGAATAGAGCAGACTGTAGATGACCTTGTTATGGATAGCTCTGGTCTCGGTGTTGGTGTAAACTAATTTTACCTTGACAGAACCACCTTGTTTAATCGTCGGAGCGTCTTCACTGAATGTTTTCCCGCCATCAATGCTGAATTGCAACATAGCATCAATTGTCTCATCCTCCGCTAAAAGATTTCCGAAGCATCCTACAGCCAGAGCTAATACCGTCAATATTTTTACACATTTTGTTTTCATGATTCAATGTCCTTTTTTTATACCCGTAACGGGTAGGTTTCAGTTATTTTTCAATCTCCAATAATATTGTCATTTGTCATCTCATGTTTCAGCCCTCCTGATCTTTAGAGTTTCCTCAATCGGATCTGTTATTGTAAAAGCCACCATTGCAATATTCATCTATTTTGACTAATTGTCAATAGGTTATACCCATTATGGGTAGTTTTTAGTTAGTTTATTTGGCTACTTGAGCCAAAAGTTAAAAATTCAACCTAAACAAATATAACATTAAAATCAGGTTGAAAATAACCGGCTTTGCCGGAACTTTTTATTATGGGCTTTCGGCCCTAATTATTCCGGGGGGCTCTCATTACCAGGGCTTCACTCTGGGCTGTGGAATTACGGGCTTTCAGCCCTAAAAATACAAATTCCTAATTAGGTTAAAATAAATATCATCAATTACTCTTTCCTTGCTGTAGTTTTCAGCGTGATAACTTATTATTCAGCCGTTCTATGGCATGCATAATCCAAGGCTGATTCTTTTCAACTTTAAATGATTTTCTGTAGATAGCCAGTGCCTCACGGTATTTACCCTGTTGCTCATAGATAGCGCCCAATTTAGTATAGGCCTCCAATTGATTCGGAGCTTTTTCAATTAACGCCAGTAATATTTTTTCAGCAGCTGGATATTTTTTCTGAAGCTTGTAAATATCACCTGCAAGCAAATATGCCGGGTAATTTTTATCCGAAGCACGAATTGCACTTTTAAAGCTTTTTACCGCCAGATTATATTTTTGTTTTTTATACAGACTAAGACCCCTGCTATAGAATGCCGTTGAAACTTCAGGGTTGCCATGTTGCTCTATTGTTATGCTTTTAGATGCTGTTAGAGCAGTAATACTCAACAAAGCCATGACCGCATTGTCTGTGGTCTCAAAGCTTACATAACTAATCTCAAACGCAGGGCGGGGATTGGTCCAGATAAGTTGAAACAGACTTGCTTTGCGTCCGCCGGCAGTGCGGCAGGTATAGGCCAGTTCAGTCTGAATTTCATTTTCATTCGGGAAGGCTTTGCCTGGTTGTGCGGCCGCCCAGTCACGTAATGTCTTGCCGCCGGCAAGCGAAATAATATAACTGGAACCGTCCTTATAATGAACATTGTAAGCCCCATGTTCTTTGGAGCCAGTCCAGGCTGAAGTATACAAAAATGCCATGCCCTTAACTTTCCTGTTAATGGGAATTTTTATTTTATAAGGCAGCTTTGCTTTACGATATTTAGAATGCAGGGTAATGCAATTTTTTCCTTTAGCAATCAGGAAAGGAATTCGATTGAAGGTCTGTTTGCCAGTTGGAATACCCCTCATGTCATGTTCAGGACCCTGGTCATTCCATCCGCCTTGCCCGTTATTGTCAACTGAATCAATAAGAGACCGGTTAAAGAACGGCTTCAGATTAACCATGTCAAACCCGACATTTTTGAGATTAATGGCTGATACTTTCCTAGTTTTAAATTTAGCGCCAAGATTGTATAGTAGACTCATAGCAATACGAGAGGCTTTTCTTTTCAGTAATATTGGTGCCTGCTCCCAGCGCAGCATGTCCAGATAAGCCACGCCTGCTCCGGATTTAACCCTGATTAAACTGTTTGGATATATCAGAGCTTTACCACCCTTTATAATTCCCTGTAGATCGCTGGGATTAGCGAGAAAGTCTTTATCAGTGCGAAATGAGCCTGCCGTACTTTCATTCTCCTGCCAGCGCCGCCAGAAAAAATCCTCCTGTGAAATGCCATCCAGAACGGGATCATGCTCTAAAATCAGGGCTCGTCCTTTAACCGCGGGAAGATTATTTTTGGCAAAAGACAGTTCTGAACCCAGCACTTCTGATAGTGCCCGTTGATTCGTGAAGTTAACATTTTTAAAATAGACTGTACCGCCATGGTTGAGATAACTCTTCACTTTAGCTCTGAAGTTATTATTTGCCAGCAGAGCTGCATCGCAGATGATGGCACTGTATAATGACAGCGGTTGACTGTTATTTATTGTCAGGTTTAATTTCTTCAAAAAGTGCTCTAATGAACTGCCTTTTTTAACAAACGTACCAAATTTTTTTCCTGACGGCTTAAATTTAATAATACTTGATACAAGTGAACGGAAAAGCTTGGCTGCTACAGGTGATTGCCGGTAAGTCTGCAAAAGATCCATTTGACTCAAATAGCATATCCCGTTGCCTTCGGTTAATTTAAACAGCGGGGTGTAGGCTAAACCGCCCATGCCACTGCCGGTTTCCAATAATGGTGTGCCTGCCCGCCCTTTGGGTTTGCGATAATCGTAGCGACTGACCACATGTCCTTTATACCAGTATTTAAAATCATTTTCAGCAAATCCGGCTGTTTCAGACTGATTAAATGCTCGCTTAAAAGCAATACTTGAAACTTTGGGCGTAGTGCTCATATTGAAAAGTCCATGAATTTCCTGCTGTTGCAGCACCAGCACCCGTCCCCCGCGATAAACATAATCCTCAAGCTGTTTAATCCCCATCTCAGTTGCGTTATTCAGAGCATCCTTCGCAATGATAAGCGGTTGAGGGGGGAATGAACTCAATTTATTCAACGATGCAAGGCGTTTGACGGTCAAAGACAGTTCAGCCAACTGTTTTTCTAATTGCGATGATGGATTGTAGATCAAGATAGTAGCCGTGGACAAAAGCGGTTTGATTGTTCTGGGATATATTTCTACATCAACCGTTTTTTTCGCGATTATCTTATTACCCTTTTTCAGGAGATAACGCATCTTATATGCAGTTTCAGTTGATACATTCGGCGTCTTAAAGCTGAATGTGTTTCTATATATCGCCACTGCGTTAAGCGTAATATTTTTATCCAGTATAATTTGTTTTGATGATTTTCCATCCAGGGAAACTGTAAATTTATAGGAATTAGCTTCAGGGATTTCATGGAAAATATTCATCGGCATTATAATCTTGCTGTTACCGTACCAGGCGTGGCTCTGGTTCCAGAGATAAATATCTATTTTCGGAACATAGCGATAGGGATGGTTTGCAGCATGATCCCAAGTTGTGTATAGTGCAACTTCAGCCTCACGGTGCCCGGCATTGAACATTGCATTGACCTGATGATGCGCCTTTTTTACCTCCCATACCGAAGAGATTACTTTGTCGCCGAATATCTGCATAAAACCGACCGGCGGATTATAGAACATATTCCAGCCGAATTCGCCGACAAAAATCGGTTTGGTTCCCCAGATAATCGGGCTTTTAAAATGAACGTTGGCAACCGTATTGATTTGCCCGTTCGGCACCTTCATCCCACGGGTTAACGGTTGATCAGGTTTATGCCACAGGCAGACATCCGGCGTGTAAGCCTCAATAGTGCGTAAACCATGGATATCAACTGGGTAATGGGTACTGTAAAAGGCATTGTAACCGCCTAGATCCAAATCACAGCCATGCCCAAACAGTCGTGAAGCATCGATCTTTTTTATTGCTTCCTGTGATGTTACTAGACGTTTAATTGCAAGTTTTCTAGAATCTTTCTGTAACGATTCCGAGAATTCATTTGAGATATACCACTCGACAATTGAAGGATGATTATAGAGGTTCAACACAATCTCGCACGATAAACGATCTTTATCACGCCATAATTTATCATCATGCAGTTTTTCTACAGTAGGATGTGATACGGTTAGTAGGCCCTGCGCCATAAGGATGCCCTCCTCGTCCGCGATAGCAGCATAAGCACCGGCCTGATAAACATGTCTAAGAAAATTTATTCCAAGTTTTTTACGCAGTCGAATACGCTCTCTGACACTTTTATTTTTCACCATACTGTGAAAATAACCGCCGTTCATCGCAATCGCCCGGAAACGTTGAGGTTTGCCATTTAACATTATATTGAAACCTTCGACCCAGATTTCACGGAACCCGAAGCGGGTAGCTTTGCTGTCAACAATTTTACCGGCGCTATTTTTCAGAGTTAACTGGAGTTGCAGCAAACGGGGGTTTTCTATATCCCAGAGAATGGGTTTATTCCATGCGACTTTTATCTCATGCTGGTTTTTATTAACCTTAAATGGTGGAATTTTCAGGACAGTTTTTCCCAGATAACTGATATCACCGGATATCGTCAGACTTTTGGCGTTTGCTGTACTGATATTTAACGCAATATTTTTATTGCGGAATGAAGTCGTTGCCAATATTTCTTCTATATGCTGTTTCGGCATTGCTTCAATAAAAATATCCCTTAGCGCCAAACGACTTGTCTTGGAAATTACCATAACCAGGCTATTAATCCCGGAAAGTTTTACTGCATCAGTAACATCTATCTGGAATGGTACCCGTTGCAGATTCTGCTTGCTGAGGACTGTTTTGCCGTTAAGCCATATTTGTATTTCGTCTCCGGCACCGGAGAAATCCAACATAATTTTCTTATGCTGAAAAGCATCAGTCAAAGTAAACTCTTTTTTAAGCAACCGGGTTTTATTTTTGTTACGATAAAACATGCCTGGAAAATCTAAATGGCTGCCGGTTTTTCCCTGAGGCACGCTCGGTGAATTCCACCCTGAATCGACCAGATAACTATTCCACCCTTTATTTAACCACATAAACGAACGCCGGACGTTGCTGGTTGAATGCTGAATATCAATTGTTTCACGGTATTTATGACCGTCCTTCAGCGTAATATTTACAGTTGAAGTATAACGAGTGGTGTTTTTCAACGGGAAAGTAAATGTTAAACTTCTGCTCTGATATGGTGGAACTAAAACAGTTGATTTTGCCTCTTTTATTGGAGTCTGCCACCAGTTTTTTGCAATAAAAAAGACTTTATATGATTGCACTTTGTTGGTCATATTCCGAATTGACGCTGAGGATTTTACTTCATTGTTCGTCT
This sequence comes from Victivallaceae bacterium, assembly GCA_021647315.1. Lineage (GTDB taxonomy): Bacteria > Verrucomicrobiota > Lentisphaeria > Victivallales > Victivallaceae > JAKIUY01. Next base: position 18,052 of record JAKIUY010000026.1, on the reverse strand, counting down.
GCGATACCAGTTTATAGTTAAGCTCTGTTGCTTTATCATTGAGCAGTTCAACAAATCCTCTGACTCTGACTGGAGCCGGTTTGAGGGCTTGCTTATAAAGCCTTAATTCGCCGACCAAACCATTGGTGAACAGTTTGGAAATACGTAGATGGTCGCCCGGTTTAAGGTAAATAGCCTTGTTACTCTGTATTTGAGTAATAAAATCCCTGTCGTGTTTCTGCGGGCCGCGTGCATAATAGAAGACAACGGGCTTGCCATTCAGATAGAGGAAAGGCATTTTTTTATCCAGCAACTCCATGCCATGTTTGCTACCTGACTGGACTGTCCAGCTTAAATAATATGGTTGAGCAGTTAACTGCTTGTCGATTATCCAACCCAACAGGTCAGTTCTCACTCTTACCATGCCATTATTGACAGTGGCGCGATTTTTGCCGGATAGATTTATAATGTTCTCAGCAGGTAAAACATATTCTGCCTTGGGATTATTAAAAAGTAAAGTTTTATACTCTTTTTTAACGACAGGAGCCTGCGCAACTTTAGCCGTCGCTCTATTGTCGCCGATAGTGATCTGAAATATATTCTGCCCTGAAATCTTTTTCCTTTTGCTATCTCTATAATAAATACTGAGAGTGAAATTATGGGTTCCGGCTGGTAACGCGACACAGGCCGGTAGAGGGCCTTTGACAAATTTGCGCTTACTTTTGTCCCATTTGTTCCTGTAGCCCATTGTTCCAGCTTTGCGTGCCGCAAAGTTCATTTTCATAACAATTGACTGCTTGCGGGCACTTATATATCCGGGTGGCTGTTTCTGATACCAGGCTTTTTTCCCACCCCAACGCTGTAGGCCTACATTCGCACTGGCAAAATCTCTTTCAGTACTATACAGCGCGATGAGATAAGGATCTCTACAGCCATCCGGGCGAATGTAATCCCATGATGCTCTAACCGATACTGATCCTCCAGGAGTTACAACCACATGGTCTTGAAACGTTTTTCCATTGTCAATACTGTAGTCTATTGCTACCTGAATATCGCCATTTTCCGCATATACACTTGCCGGCAGAATAAAGCAGCCAACTTGGAGCAAAAATATGATTAACAGGTTTTTTATCTGGATGACAGGCTTTACTTGTAAATAGTTTGCTTGGGTGTTCATATCAAAAATTCCTTTATTTAATTAAGTAAAAAAGTAGTAAAAATAGCGTAGTGATCGGCGGGTGGGGTGTCTGACTTGATTATTCCCGTGTCTATAGCTTTCAAAGTGCCGCGGTAAAGTATATGATCGATAACGCCTGCATCTTTTTCGCTTTTTGCATCCCATGTTTTTTCATTCTTCAACTTATAATTTGTTGTCAACCATGAATTTTTAAACCCTTGCCTATACAGTGGCTGCATTGGTGCGGAATTCGCACGGTCATTATAGTCACCGGTGATAATTATTCTGCTGTCATCGCAGGTGGTCATCAATTTTGCGAGATGCGCCGAACAGCTGTTTAATGGATCCTTAACTCCGCTGGGAATATGCAGTGAACCAATCAATAATGGCTTGTCATTGATTGTTGTTCGGGCAAAAACAGCTGAGACCGGGCTCCACCCTGTTCCCTGTAAAAGTTTTTCATGAGTTCCTGTCAAAGGAGTTCTGCTTAAAATAGCTTTGAATTTACCTGAAAATTTTCCGGTTTTATCCGGATATTTTTTCCCATGATTCGCTGAAGCAACTTTCCCGACATAACAGTAGTCCATTCCCAGCTGTTTTCCGACCAATGCTGTCCATGCGCCATTCGGAACCTCTGAAAAACAGATAATATCCGGATTTTCCGGCTTCAAGTGCAAAGCAACAGCCGCCGGGGTGGTCGCTTTGGCAAATTCAACATTGTAAGCAATAATTTTTATCGTGTCTGACATCTTTCCAAATTCCTTTTTTTGTGTTGTACAGGCATTCATAATAGCAAGTAATGCAATAAGCATCAGAGTTGATAACCATTTTTTCATTAGTAATGTCTCAATTTTTTTTAGTTCCGGCAAAGTCGGTTTTATTCATCTGTTTTTACTTCAGCGACGCGAACGACCAGATTGGTTCCATAGGGAAAGCCGGTTGCATCAATAGTTAAAAGGCCGGCATTGCTGCTACTGGTGAATTTCAATGATTCACCGGAATCCAGCCAGCGCACGCTTACTGCCTGTTTTTTCAGGTTGGAAAATGACCTCATCCCATTGCCATTCCCACCAATCGAAACATGTTTATTACCTGCAGCATTCAGATTATAGATAAACAGGTAGATTTTACCATTGAGTGTCAAAGCAAAATCCCTGTCTTGCCCTATGATGTCTGTCGGTTGCGCATTATAGATAATGTCGGCATATTCTTTTACCCAGTCGCCAACCCGTAACAGAGCTTCGCGTTCATATCCGGGAATGTCGCCTGTTGCAGTCAAGCCAACGTTCAACAGAAAATTGGCACCGACTTTACGGCAGTCGGCCAGGGCTTCAATAATCTCTTTCGGTGACAGGTAGTAAAAATCGTGAGCTCCGATTCCCCAATGTTCATTCATGGTCTGGCACATTTCGGCGGCCAGGTATTTTTTCATACCTCGGCGATCCATTTTTGTCGGCCGGCCGCGTTCAAAAGTGACACTGTCAATTTCAATATTGCCCGGTTCGCCACGATGCGACAAGCCGGTGTTATTGATAATCATCGCCTCCGGCTGATATTTTCTGATGGTGGCATAAAGTTCATCTTCTTTCCAGTCCGCATCAGGTTTACTCCAGTTGCCATCAAACCATAAACCGCCGATTTCGCCATAGTTCCTACAGAGAATTTCTACCGATTTATTGAGATATTCCAGATAGTCATCGAAACTGTTTTCAAAGCTATCTTGGTACCAATCTAGAGTTGTGTGATAAAAAAACGGGATTATTCCTTCCGCCCGACAGGCAGCTGCGAATTCCGCAACCAGATCACGTTTTGCCGCACTGTGAGGAGCATCAAATTTGCATAATCCCTTGGTGTCAAAAAGTGAGAATCCATCATGGTGACGGGTTGTCAGCGTTATATATTTCATCCCTGCGTTTTTTGCGATCTTCACAATTTTACCCGCATCAAAATCTTCGGCGGTAAACGTCTGTGCTAATTTTGCATATTCATCTTTGGGTATTTTTCGGTAATTCTGAATCCATTCACCTTGGCCCAGCTGCGAGTAGAGTCCCCAATGGATAAACATGCCGTACCCCAGTTTTTCAAACTTTGCTATTCGTGCTTTCGGTTTTAATATTTTCATCTTATTCTTTAACCCCTCCACCTAGATTAATGCCGCGAACCAGTTTTTTCTGCAGAATAATAAATAATACAATCAGCGGAATTATACAAATAACAGTAGCGGCCATCAACAGCTCTGTCTGGGTGCCGTAATCACCCTGAAATGAAAGTAAACCGATAGGCACGGTACGTAATGCGGGGGTTTTCACCATAATCAGTGGCCAGAGCAGATTGCGATATGATCCAAGAAAGGTAAATATTGCGAGGGTGATAAGACCAGGTTTGGTTAACGGCAGAATAATGTCAAGATATACCTGAAGATGCGAAGCGCCATCCATTTCAGCAGCTTCATTATAGCTCATTGGAATACCAAGCATGAATTGCCTTAGCATAAATGTTCCGAATGCAGTAAACGCACCGGGAATAATTAATCCTCTATAAGTATTGACTATATCCAGAGATACCATAATCTGAAATTGAGGTATCGTCAGCACCAGTCCAGGAATCATCATTGTAGCAAGATAGGCGAGGAAAAATTTGTCTCTGCCAGGCCAAGTGATACGGCTGAAAGCATAAGCCGCCAAACTGCTTGTGATGACCTGCAGGGTGACAACCCAGCTTGCGACAAAAACACTATTGAATATCCATCGAAGGAGGTGCAGGTTCAGGAAAGTGTGGCGGATGCTGTCTTTTTGAAGGCGTAAAACAATAGAAAAATTTTCAGGATGCAGTGCTTTGGGCCAAAAATGTGGACTTTGCACTTCGATGCCTGATTTGAATGCGGTACATATCATCCAGACAAATGGCAGAAACATCAATCCTGCAAGAAAGGTTATCGCAAAAAATTTAATTATAGTGAGAGTTGCCTGCCACTCTGGAGTTTGAGTCCAGGATTTGGTTATTTCAGATTTATGGTTGATAATTTCAGGTTGAATTTTCATTACATCTCCATTTTCCGGTTGCCATATTTCCAGTTAACGATTGTCAATCCAAAGACCAAGATAAACATCAACCATGATATTGCCGACGCATAGCCAAAACGCAATTCTTCAAAGCCCATTGTATAAATATAATATGCCAGCGTGGTCGTGGTGCCTGCCGGGCCACCACCAGTCATTATCTTTGCATTCTCAAACCCGCCCTGCAAGCCACCTATAACTGACATTATAGCAATAAAGAATGTTGTTGGAGCCACTGATGGAATAGTGATGTGGAAAAATTTAGCCATGGAGCCGGCTCCATCCATTTCAGCGGCTTCATAGAGCGATTCCGGTATATTTGAGATTGAAGCGAGATAAAGAATCATATTATTCCCGCCGATGGTCATCCAGACACCCATTATGATCATGGCTTCTCTGGCTCCTAATCCGAACCCGCCATTATTAAAGCTTTCAGGAAATGGTAAAACCCCCATGAGACTTTTGGTACTGGTAAGCCATGTTGGCAAATCAGCATGAATACCGACGAAAGATAAAACATTATCGATCACGCCGTTGAGCAAACCATAATGGGGGTTGAATATCTGTATCCATAAAATTACAGTTGCCACCCCGGAGGCAAAACTCGGAATATAAAACATTGTTCTATAGGTTGTTGATCCCCACATAACGCCGCATATTCCGGCAATATATAATACCGCCAGTAACAACGCAATATCATAACTGCCATTTGCTGCGATAAGGGCACAACTGATGAAGCCTATAACCAAAATAACTGCGGCCAGAGTAAAACGTTTTCTACGTTTTTTAATAATCATGGAACTCACCAGCATATTTGCCAGTATAAGGCTGCCGAAAACACTGAACGGAATGCCCAACATAAAATAGAGGGTGTTATAGAGGAAAAACCATAACATCGGGTCGTTGAGCAGGTCGCTATAATTTCTTAACCCGATCCATTCAAGTTCTGTTGATACCCTTAAGCTCCAGTTGGTAAAGCTCATGTACAGGCTGAGCAGAACCGGTCCTGCAGTAAAACAGAGAAAGCCAATTAAGTTGGGCAGGAGAAACAAGATAGCGGTAAAAATATTTTTTTGAGTTTTGGATAGTGCCATCAGTCAATCTCCTTTAGGTTTAATGCTATCGGGATTGAACCTTGCTGCAACATTTTCTGGTATAATTTTGATAATTTAGGATTGCGTTTTATGTTACGGGCAATTTCTAAATCAATATTATGGGTAATACGTTCCAGAGCTCTTACAATTTCACCTCGGGTAAGTTCCGGTGTCGCGGTTACTTTATCTTCAATTAATTTGAAATTGCGGCTTATAGTTGCATTACTGACAAACATACTGCGTGGGATTCCTCTACCGAATGGGACTGATTTCAATGACATTTCATGAATCTGTTCCTCATCTGGATAATCAGGATTAATCATCTCCTGCATATTTATATATTTTTTATTGCCCGGTTTACAATCCGCCGCCATATTGATTAAATCACTGTATTTTTTTGAGGCTAAAAACTGGAGATAATTGAGGGCTTCTTTTCGATTCTTGGAATTTCTGTTAATTCCGGCACAACGTGCATCAAAAGTAGCATAACGTTTCCCGGCGGCAAAGCGTGGAATTAAACATGCACCATATTTATAGACCTGTGGTCCTTCATGCGGCTTGGCATCAGGATGAATTTTCAACCATTTATCCCGTGCTTTCTGCTGTTCATGAGCAAACAGACGCAAATCTCCCACCGCATATCGGGCAATAGGATACATGGCCAGTTTACCATCGGCAAGCCAGGTAATAAAACTGCTGCCTTGACCGCCCTGTGCTGCAACACCGGCCTTTTGAGTCGGGGTTGGGGCAATTTTATATTTATAAAAAAGATCATGGTGAAACATCATGGCATCTGCAACCTCTTTGGTATTCAGAGTGCATCTGGTGCCGTCTTTGTTGAGGAAATCACCGCCGAACTCCCAGATAATTGATTTAGGGGAAAGACCGGTAGCACCGAATATTTTCGGCAGTTTATCGTGTTTATTTTTATAGATTGTCAGCTGCTGTCCAAGTTTTATATACTCTTTCCAAGTCAAATCCTCTGGCGGATAGGGAACCTTATACTTATCAAAAATAGTCTTATTATAGATTATAAAATTATGATATACATTGCATGGATATGAGAATTGACGGGTAACGATATTGCCATTGTCATCAAGAACCTTCAGCATTACCAACGGACGTACTGTTTCAGGCAGAGTATCGGGACCAAACCCCATTTCAGCTGCATAATCGGTAATATCCCATAATATCCCGGCATCAAGATAGGTTTCAACATTCCATCTGAATATACCGTCAATAAGATCAGGCCCCATATTAGCACAACTCTGAACAATAACCTTCATTACACTTCTGTTGTTGGCATCGATCATCAGATGATCTTGCGGGTAGAGCTTGTTGAATGCTTTTACCTCCGCCTGACGTTGCGCATTAGTGCCTGTAGCATAAATCAGCGGCACCTTGCCGTTTAACTGCTCCTGCGGAATTGTTATTACTGCTACAACACTCAACAGGGCGAGCAGTATTATAATAATAAACAAAAAATACTTTGTTGACATTGTAATATTTCCTAATATGTATTATACTTTAAACGCTTGAAATCTTAATTTTTTACGCACCCAGATAACGCTGTTACTGTCCTTTACAAATCATTGTTGACTTCTAGTAGCCAACAACTTACAAAAAGCAGTTCAGTATTACCAGTATCACACAAAAAAGCTAAGTTTCTTCTCGCTCAAAGTATATCCGTTAATCGATTTTATTGCTGCGTTTAATTGACAATTGTTTAAGGATTACAGCAGCAGTTGCTTTACCTTGTGCAATGTAGCCCGTTTTATTAAAATGGACATTACCAGGACTTTTCATCCATCTTTTTGGATTTGCTTTTGTTTTTGTTAAAGTATATAAATCGTTAATTACAATTGATCCAAGTATACAAGCTTATTTTGTTCTTATTTTTATATCTTTCAGTTTATTTTTATCAATAACAACGCTGTGTTTATCATAACCGGTTTTCTGTTGCCATTTTTTCAAATCGCCGGTTACCATAATATCACGCCAATTTTTCCGTCCGCCCTCATTATAACGAAGCTTCGGGCCGCCTTTCCTGCTGAAAAAGTTGTAATCACAGCTGTTATTTGTCACATATTTCCCATCCGGTTGAATCATATGCAGATCATATTTACATTTACTGTCAATAACAGAATTGCGCATTATAACATTATGACTTAATTTAGCTTCTGAATTATTGCGCGGCCCTGAAACATCCAGAGCAATAAAATCCCGCTGTCCGACAATCATATTTCCAATTATTTTGCCGTAAGATGAAACGACATAATGGATACCGAACTGGTCATTATTGTAAAGAACATTATTAATAATTGAGACCTGATCCGAAAGTTCAATCATGATGCCGCCCTGCCGGGCGTTATTGTAGATATAATTATTTCTGATAACACTTTTACCGCTCAAATCACGGCATGAGTCAAACCAGATGCCGGTTGCTAGATTATTGCCGATAACGCAATTTTCTATAGTCCCCCAGGTATCTACTCCGACCGCCTTAATGCCACCGGCGTGCCAAGTTTGATTAAATTGCCGATAATTATTACCTTCAATCGTGCAGTTTTTTATCAGAAAGTTTTTGTGTCGACAGGGCCCGATGCCGGAATCTCCGTTATTGCTGATAATTGAATTAATAATTTGAGTCCCTTGCTGTTGATAGCCGGGCGAGATCCCCGCAAAATCACACCATTGAATATCGCAATCCTGAATAATGCAATAAGAGCCCATTTCCAGCGCAGCGCCACCCTGTTTAAATGCGGAGGTATTTGAATGTCTGAAGGTGATACCTTTTATCGTTATATATTGGCTGTTATTGGCATTGATTAAATACATTCTAGTACTTGCTTCAATAAGCTTTCTATTGGGATTTACTCCATTTTTCAACCACACATAGAGGACTTTTTGCTTGAAGTCGTAGTAGAATGAATTTTCCTGAATGTCAGCTAAATCTTTTCCAACGGTTCTGATCATCCAATTGCCGTCACTTGCCGCTTTGGGATAAGCCTTACTTTGAAATCCAATCTGCTGGAGAATTTTTCCATCGGCAAAAAACTGCTGTGAATTATGTTGCCAATTACGTTTCATCCAGATGTTATTCTTGTACTTTGTCCATCCGGTCACAATATCAGAACCCTTAATAATGGGGGTGGCGCCACGCTTTGCAGTCAAGGTTATCGGCGCACCTTTTTTTCCGCGTGCTCTGCCATTAAACACGATTTCTTCTCTATAAATTCCGCTGTCAAGATAAATTGTATCACCAGCTGTGGAGCTCTTAACCGCACGCATTATCGTTTTAAATGGTGTGTTAAGCCTTCCCGGATTACCATCATTTCCCTTCACTGATGATACATAATACTTATTCGCTGCAACCGTAAATCCAGCTAACACCATTATCATTAGTGTCATTAATTTTCTCAACATTTTTTACTCTCCTTGTTTGGTTATCACAGGCTCGTACGAAATGCATAAAACTGTTGAATTTCGCACGATTCTATATGGTTATTTGAACTCTCACTTCAATTGAGAGATTTCTTCCTGACTTAAAGCTGTACTGTAAACTCCTACTTCGTCAATTTTGCCTTTGAAATATCTTGCGCCATCTCTGCGCCCAATGTCAAAAGCTCCGCCGGCATCTTTGATGTTAAAAACATCATCTCTGGATTTCACTTCAACTCCGTCAATATAAATCCTCAAGGTTTTGCCATCATAGGTTCCTGCGAGGTGATGCCATTCATTGTTATTTACCGCTGTTGGCGCGGTAACTGAATGAGTGGAACCATTTTCGGCGCGCAACCAAAATGTCCATTTAGCTTTGGTAGTGTCAACCGCAGTGGAAGTAAGGCGGTAAATCTGGGCTTTATCAATTCCGGTAACCCCTTCAGCTCCATCTTCACGGTAAAACCAGCCCATTAAGGTCAATTGTTTTAAATTACGCCATTTTTTACTTCTGGCAGGAATTTTGATGAAATCGGTGCTACCGTCAAAAATAATTGCTTTGCTGTGCACTCCAGCTACATGTTCAGGAGAACCGTGAACGACACCATTATTATTACCGCTGGCATCAGTTGCAATGCTGCCGGAATCAGCATCAAAACTCCAATAGCCAATCAATGCAGCAGATTGAAGTTTGTCATTAGCTGTCGATTTTGCTGTTGGCTTATCAGTGACTGGGGTGGTGGTTTTGACTGCTGGCTTACCGGCTTTTTTAACTGTCTCAGCAACGGCAGTAGTTTTTACCGGCATGAGCGGAGTATCAGTCGGCCTGGGATCAATGGTGCCGGCGAGTTCTTGCCAGGCGACGGAACGATAAAGATATGATTTGTAAGTAATTTTGTTGCCATCAACAAAAATCATCACGTACGAAGCTTGAGACTTAAGGCCGCTTTTGCCGTTCGTGATCTGAGTGATTCCATCTTTGACCACTACACCGTATTTATGGATATGGCCGCATAAATAGGCATCTACCTTATATTTTTTTAACAGATTCCATAACTGTTTTCTACGGAAATTCAGCAAGTATTTTTCTGGGACCGCCGCTCCATCACCATACTTGGCCTTGTATGTAATTACCGGATGATGACCAAAAACAAAAACATGCGGCTTTTTATTTGCTTTGAGATCATTTTCCAACCATTGCTCCGTAACTTTATGAAAATTCCCGCAACCTCTAGGACCAACTGCATTTGAATAAAACAGGTCAAGCACGACGAAGTGGCAATTGCCGTAATCAAAAGAGTAATTAGTATATTTTGAACCATTATTCTCGTAGCCAGGTAATTTTGACTCAAAATCCGGACCCCAGTTTACAATATGTTTAAGATTTTTTTTGTTATACTCAATTAATGCTCGGGTCTGAGTTTTTTCAGGTTCTTCGGTTCTGAACTTAGGATCGTTGGAAGTGTTATACAAGTCATGATTGCCGGGAACCGGATACCAGTAGTAATCCTTGCCCTGAGCTTTCAATGGTTGGATCAGCTGTTCATTAATTGCGGCGTTTACTCTGGTAAAAACATCGAAATCACCGGTGTTGACCATAAACGCACCGGGGCCGCTTGGGTTTGCCAGAATCGCCGGACAGGTGAACTTCGCAAAATCAGCATAACTTCTTCCCATATGGGCATCTGAAGTTACCGTAAAATGAAATTTGGTTTTGTCCGGCTCTGCTGCCTGGGCTTTCAGAGTAGACGATACGGTGGCAATTGCCAGCATTGCAATTGCCAGATAGCTTGATTTTCTGTAGTTAATTGCTTTTTTCTTCATTTCCATATCCTTTTGTTAATAATGGTTAAAATGTCCACTGTTGTTTGTTTGCAAGCTGCTTAAATGAATCAATTATACCCAGTGCGCCAATGCCACAACCAACAAAACACCCCATGTTGGTGACATGATCCTTGACTTCCTGGGCGGCATTTTCCGGACAGACCGCAAAGGTGGCCAAATCAGGCTGCATCATGGCAATATCCGCAATTTCATCACCGGCAATAACCACATCTTCAGGGGCGATAGCACTCTGTTCTAATGCCTCAGACAGTGCGGCGCCTTTATTAAGAAAACGTGGATAAATACTGAAACTGCTCGCGCTGTTCAACGAGAAATTGAACTGATTACTCTCATGCCATGCTACCGCATGTTCTTTGATATAGGCACGGAATGCCACTTCGTCTTCAGCTATGGGTTTAAAGGACAGCATGTGCCCATAGAAATGCATGACTTCAGGCGAGAAACGGGTGCAGATATCCCGGACGATAGCGAAAGCAAAATCACTGTTGAATTGAGCTACTTTCTGTTCCATATTGTTGGTGAACGGTTGAATATATTCCGGCTCAGCGCCAGTGTATTTCGCCAGTCGCATACCGTACTCCGCCATTAAAAACAGCGGTTTGCTTTTTACGGTACTGCTTAACACCAATTGCGATTGCCCGACGACATCCCAAGTGGTGCTGATGGCCCATTCACATTTTTTTTCATGGAGGTCATCTAGAAATTGGCTGAAGTGATCAGGGAATCTGGCATAAGGCTGGAATGATTTATCCAGCGCAGTGCCGTCAAGATCGGTGACAAATAGTTTAGGGAACATAATATCTTCCTTTTGTTAGTCATAGCGAGTATGGTTATTTTACAACAATATTTTTACGATTAAGTTTACGGATTAATTTAGGTTTCAATGCAGCCAAGGCTGATTGCATCTGGTTTATGCCTTTGGGAATATAAGCCTCTTTATAAGGGGCCGCCAGTAATTTACGTCGGTTGATAATTGCTTTTATCGTTTTAAATGCTTGTTCCGCAGCCTGATAATTCTTCCAGTAAACAATTAAATCAGCAGCATTTAATGGCTGTTTACGCTTTAAAATCACGACATGGAACTCTGATGTCCATTTATTGATATAGGTTTTGAACAGGCTGACCAAAGGCAGGATATTTTTTTCATAAACCAATAACTCGGTAAACGTACCGGCACCAAGCCCTGCTACTCTATTGACCTCTCTGACTGCCGCGTTTTCATTGAAGGCTGCCGGATTCCATAACCAGATGCCACCGGTCATAGAACCGAGAAAAGAACCATTGCCGACCCAGACTGATTCGAATTTATCTTTAGCGATATCCTTCCAGCACTGCATTATCTCAGGAATTGCCTGAGGCCCCTTGACTGGATCAACATTAAATCCATACCAGCTCCAACTTAACCGTGAAGGTCCGGTATAAAACGAAAACCATTGGCTGCTGGGCCAGAGTCCATTGAGGTAGTAGGCAGGATATTTTACGCCGCGATTTCTGATGTCCTGCATTCCCTGTTTGCCGATATCAGTATAGAACAGTTCAATATCACCACCGGGCAACTGTGATACAGTGGCAAAGTAATTCTGACATTTTTCAGCTTTACCAAACCACAATCTACGTTTGTCCTGCCAGTCTCTCATATACATTGTCGGACACATGCTGAGAAATTTAATATTATATTTTGCCGCAACCTGTTGCATGGCAACAAGAAATTGACGTTGAAATTCACCTCCCGTACCCGCGTATTTTGCAGCTGCACTTCTATACTTGCCTAAATCATCAAAATGAAAAGAAAAACCTTGGCAGCCTATTTTTGCGGCGGCAGTCAGTTTGTCCACGATCGGTTTAATATCACTGATCTTTGCAGCTCTGCCATATTGATGACACAACCACATATAGCCTACTGTACCTAATACCTTAATCCCATATTCATCGGCAATATCAACAATGCGTTTTATATTTTCAGTCTCCGGATACATTATATTGACCGCATAATAATTCAGCCTGGTTCGGGTAATGCGCTGCATTACCTTATGCATCTCCGCATCGCTGTCGGTTAATTTTTTGGTGAGCAACCGCACCTGAATGCGACGCGGAATGGCGGGATAATCATAAATATCAAACTGGGTTGGAATTGATATTTTACCCTGTTGAATCAATGATGACTGTTCAAAAATCTGTATCAAGGTCAATGCGCCGTAAATAATTCCATGATCCACTGAAGTGAGTGTAATGCCGGTAGCGTTGCACTTTAACCTATAACTTTCACTATGATCTTTGGTGAACGATTTACTCAGTTTTATGATGGTGCCGCCAGCTGTTTTTTTCCCTGTGCTAACGGTTTTTACTGTAAGGTTTAAACGTGATTTGAAATCTCTGACCAGAAAATCTTTGGCTATAAGTTGCTGTGCCGTCGGCTTCGTTGGTAATTGAATATATAGTGGAGTTTTCAGTGCAGTATACTGTTGACTGCAGTTAAAATTTACCGGTTGAGGCTGTAAATTTAATTTCCCGTTTAGGCCATCACTGATATCAACTTTTAGCTTATCCGGAATTACTCTGTTATCTTTTAAAATAATCTGTTTCCCGGTTGCCTGTGACGCAGTCTCCTGTTTATAATGTCTGGCTATTTCAGCCGTCGATGTAATACCTTTACTGATTCTGATGTTTTTCAGCATACCTTCAGTCAACCATCCGGCATAAGCATCATAGCCAATCCTGAGATGCTTGCTTTTAGTTATATCACCACAGCCGTCTGTTTTGGTATCAACCAGTTTGCCGTTAAGATAAAGTTTTATGGTATTCGCTTTACGATCTCTAATGCCGACTAAATAGTTCCACTCATCGCCATCCCAACTAGATTTGCCGACTTTTATTGTCGCCCAGGTACAGTTCTTCCGGTTATCATTAATCACAAATATTATGCCACCTTTTCCCTTGGAGATCCCCAGAGCCCAGCCGACCTGTAATGGATATATCGGACGAATTGTGCTTCTGGTTCCCACCAGCTCCATGTAGGTAATAGCCTGAGATTTGAACCAGCATTCAACCGTAAATGATTCATTCCCCAGGTCAAAATCAGACGAGTTGCTATAAAGGAAGTCGCGTTCAGCTCCCGGCAACTTAACAGTACCGCCACGGAGGGATATTGCCCCGTCTTTAACAATAGGCTTGCCATTGATGGTCAGATCATTCCCCGCAGCAGAACTGTCTTTTCCGGGATTGGCAGCATCATTGAACTGCCAATGGCCGACAACATTATCGCCTGCTATACAGTTACTGGCTCCGGTTAGTATCATTCCGCAAATCAACAACAAGGTCAAATGTAGCCAGCTTTTACTCTTTTTCATTGCTTTATTCTCTTGTGATTAAAGAAAATGTCTGAAAAGGTTTTCAAAGTATTGAAAAACTTTTCGAACAGGTTCTATACTGACTATTTTTTAACCACCCAGTCGTTAGTAATCTGGGTGCCTTCCCGCATCTTTTTCACATGACCATCCATAAACAGGAAGTTGGCATGACCGCTATGACGATATCTCGGAGCATACTTACGGGGGCTGAATGTAACATTTGTAGGCCAGCTATTGATATAGTTTGGCAGGGTAAAACCTCCGCCCTTTGCCCCCTTGATAGTTGCTGTGCCATCAAACCAAAATGATAAAAGCGTATCCACAAGTATAATTGAACCGGATGGAATCTTTGCGATACTGTGAGCAACTCTACGATCATTGTAGGACTTAACCCAGGCACCTTTTCTCGCTGGGGTATAATTATTATGAAACCCCCCAAAAGTAACTGCATAGCTGACAACTCTTTTGGCCGCTTCAAAACCACCGCCGCCTTGATCTGCTCTACTGGTCTTAGGACACTCAAAGGCTTCGGTAATAGCAGTGTTATAAGCCGCTGAAGTTGCGGTTTTTTTCTTTCCCATATAATCCAATACCCGGTAAAACCAAAAATTTGTAACAGGAACCGGAGGATTATCATTGTAGTATGGTGGCAGACAATCATTAGAATCACTCACATAGAGCATTGCCGCCAGACCAATCTGCTTCTGTTTATTGGTACAGGCTATGGTTTTCGCTGTATCACGTGCTTTGTTCAACGCCGGTAATAACATACTGGCGAGGATGGCAATGATAGCGATAACAACGAGGAGTTCGATGAGGGTGAAAACCTTCATCCCGGCACTTGCTTTTTTCAGTGAATTCATGGTGAATTCTCCTTTGTAGGGGGTTAACGAACTTTCTTTTACGAGTTTTTCATAATTCATCCTGCTTCCTCCTTTTTTTTGTTTTAAAGACGATTGAGATAATCAGCTATTTATTTTCTTGACATTTATTTTGGATTTAAATCTTATTTTCTTATAATCTTTCGGGTTATTAACCACGGTTTCAATCCTGGCATAAATCGTTTCAAAAAACTGTTCAAATGATTTTTCACACTCTTTACCGTCATAAACAGCAACATCTATATCATAACCGCTGAATGCATTTAACAACAGCTCGTCCGAAATTCCGCCACTGATAATTGCCGGGCATTTATGCCAACCTTTATCGACGGCCGCTTTGACTTTATCCTGATATATTGTCCACTGTTCCGACTCTGCACTGGAACTGGTTATTCCTCTGGGAAATTCGATTAAGCGCAGTTCAATCCCTAATTGTTTCGCTTCATTCAGCGCCCCATCATAAAAATTACGGTTAAAATAGTGTTCCAGCGACCCGGAGTAGACCGTTAACTCACGGCATTGCTCCAATTCGGCTACCTGTCTGATAACCGATTGCCCCAGCCATGCACAGTCCCCGGCAATTTGATTATATGGCAGTTCAGGATAAAGCCCTGCAGAAAAATCACCGATAAAAATGACTGGAGTATTTAATTTCATACAAGCAGTAATCTGCTGTTTATTTAAAAACGGTACATTCATCAGCAGGCAGTCAACGTCCATATATTTGTCAATTTTAGTTAGCTCCTGAAGAAAATGCTGATAAGTTACATTCGAGTTTTCAGGAATCATTCTAATATTAAAACTGAATCCTTCGTGGAGAAACGGCGGTTGAGTCATTCTGACCAAATTAGTAAAGTAAAGATCACGCTGCGGACGAACCTGATAAGCAAAAAGGCAGATGCCCAGAGAGTGTTTTAGGTTGTGTTTGCTGGAAAAAACCCCACGCCCCGGTTCACGGGTGATTAACAGCTCTTCTTCAAGAATATCTAAAGCATCAACAATAATCATTGTGCTGACTGAGAATTCCTTTGCCAGGGCGCGGACACTTAACAACTTTGCACCGGGCTCAATTTTGCCGCTAAGCAATTGCTCGCGGAGAAAATCCGCCACTTGATCTTTTTTTGATGTTACCGTTAATAATGCCATAAAATAGTCCTATCACTGTTTTGTCTATGACTGATTATATAACAGTTCATAACGGTTTGCAAGTGTTTTTATAAAAAAAACCAATATTTTTTTATATTGACCAAACCAACTGTCCCCGGGAACGCTGAGCTCCGGCTCGGCATGAAAAAATCAGAAACTGTAATAGTTTCATAATCAAAAGGTTAGTGGAATTGTAGATTTAGCATTGAACAGCCCTGCTGTTGCTGTATAGTATTAGATGATAAGTGAATACAATTAATCAGTTTAAGGTGAGTAATATGGAACATATTCTAGAGCAGGAAGGAACGATTCCGGTGGTTGCTAATTATGATGTGGTTGTTTGTGGCGGTGGTCCAGCTGGAGTATGTGCCGCGATTGCGGCTGGTAGAGCTGGGGCTAAGATATTACTGATTGAAGCTCTGGGCTGTCTGGGGGGTACCTGGACTTCGAGTTTGATGGGGTATCTGATGGATGTTGCCAATAAATCAGGCATTGTCAAGGAGATAGAGGCTGAACTTAATGCTTGTGGCGCGGTGGAGTTTTATACCGGTGATCATAACTGTTTTACTTTTGATATTGAAGCGATGAAACTGGTGCTGGAAAATTTATGCAGTGCTGCCGGAGTTGAACTTCTCTATCATACCAGAGTTGTGGCGGCAGTGAAAGAAAACCGGACTTTGAGTCATGTGATTATTGAATCAAAATCTGGACGTCAGGCAGTTGGTGGCAGCCGTTTTATTGATTGTTCCGGCGATGGTGATTTGGCAGCGTTGGCTGGTTGCAGCTATATGGTCGGTGAACCGGAAACCGGGAATACTCAGCCAATGAGTTTTCTCGTACTGTTAAGTGGCATTAATGCCACAGATATTGAACCGTTTATAGGTGGTGGCAGTGATAAACCTAAACAGCTGTTGCTGGAGGCATTTCACCAAGCCGGAGTTGATCCCTCTTATGGTTCCCCGACATTATTCAAAATTCACGATGATCTCTTCTGGATGATGGCTAACCATCAATATGGGGTGTCATCGACAAATGCTGCTGACGTAACTCGGGCAACGCTTGAAGGACGGCAGGAGGTGTTCAAACTGGTTGCTGCGCTGCGTTCACTCGGTGAACCGTGGAGCAATGTCCGGATTGTCGCCACCAGCTCATATATCGGGGTACGTGAAGGCCGGAGAATTAATGGTCTTTACGAGGTCAGTATTGATGATCTGATTGCCGGCAAAGAACATGATAATATTGTCTGCAAGGTCAGTTTCGGGGTCGATGTCCATTCGGTTGATCCAAAA
The DNA here is from genome assembly GCA_021647315.1 of Victivallaceae bacterium. Taxonomy (GTDB): domain Bacteria; phylum Verrucomicrobiota; class Lentisphaeria; order Victivallales; family Victivallaceae; genus JAKIUY01. The sequence continues at coordinate 794 of JAKIUY010000026.1, read as the reverse complement.
CATGGCAAGGGGTGCAATGTCAAAGACAAGATCAAGGTAAAAACACCTTATGATATTCCGGCTGAATCGTTAATCAGCCGTGACATAGACAATCTGATGATGGCCGGGCGCTGTATCAGCGGCGACTTTTTATCTCATTCAAGTTACCGGATAAGTGGCAACGCCACCATGATGGGCGAATTCGCCGGAATAGCTTCCGCTGCCACCGCTAAATAAATATTTTAACTTAATAGGAAATTGTATTTTGACAGGATGAACAGGATAAAACAGGATAAAATAAAAATCTTGTTAATCCTGTCTAAAAAGTTCCGGCAAAGCCGGTTATGTTCACCACGAAAAGCACGAAAAGACATGAAAAAAAGCTTTAGCAGAATCATTAGCTGGCGGAATAACTTTTATAAAATGTCTAATGCGGCAATTTCAAAACTCTCACCAGCGGTACGAGTTCTACATCCTAATGCCAATCAAATATTTAGAGATAAAAATATTTTTGATTCTTATCTGGACGCTGAACAAAACATCTATTAGAGGACGGGGTAAATATAATTGCCTGCTACTATTTTTCTGGTAATATTTTGCACGTTTTTTAATAGGCGGATTCAAACAACAAGTGCATTCTTTTAGCTAGTTTACTGCGCCTATTTAAGTTCAACTGCGCAGCTCTTGTAAGCGTCAATTAAGCAGAAATTGTGAAATTTTTTATTATGTTTTTTCCCATTTATGCGGAAGCAGGGTATGTAAATTTTCCTTTGGAGTATTATTGATCTTTCTCAAGGTATCTTCGAGGTAGGCTC
>JAKIUY010000167.1 GCA_021647315.1 Victivallaceae bacterium | reverse complement strand
TCAAGGGTGGTATGTTATTGACATTGAAAGAGTTATAATATATCACGCCTTGGAGGATTTTTCAAATAAAAAAGGAATATAAATCGTTAATAATTAAAGGGTTAAGCTATTTTGCAAGACCCACATATTAATAAAACTATAGGAGATTATAAAAAATGAAAAAGTTAACAGAAAAAAGAACACTAGGAACGGGGCGAGGAACAAGGTTTTTTACACTCATAGAGCTCCTTGTAGTTATAGCCATTATTGCTATTTTAGCCTCAATGTTACTCCCGGCGCTGAATCAGGCTCGTGAAAAAGCAAAAGAGATTAGCTGTAAAAGTAATCTCAAGCAGATGGGAACTGCCGTTGTCATGTATGTAAATGATAATAACAGCTGGTATCCGCAAAAGCCGGCAGCTGGTGTGACAATGTGTTGGGATTATCAGCTGGCAGACTATCTGAATTATCGTCATAGTGGTGGTACAAGTAGTTGGGGTCCACCCATATTTCATTGTCCGGCAGGTATTTTATACACTATATCAAATCCGGGTTATAGCCGGGGATATGCCATGAATCAGTCGGTCGGCGATCATAAGGTTTACAAGAACGGCTATGCCGGGAAAGTTAAGCACGAAGGAAACCAGGCGGTAATCGTGGAGTATTGGTATAAGAAGCAATACGAAGGTTTTACCATGAGCAACCCTGCACAGCGTGAATACATAAATTATGCCACTGCTGCCGGAACATTCAACTACATGGCTTTTAGGCATGGCGGTTTCCAGAGATCAAATGTTTTGCTGAAAAATGGTGCAGTTATTTCTAGTTCAAATAATGTGGTTTCTAACGGAACTGGATTTATCTGGTGGTTTCAACATCTTGCAACTTATACCCGGTACTATAAAGATGGTAAGTGGACTACTTTAAATTAATTTTTTGTGGCTTACTTTATAGACACTCATCACGTAGATCGTGATAACCTTGTATATTACTCTGCTTTGCAGAGACCAACTTTAGCGACTCAAACCAGCCTTTTAGTGTCTTGGTTTGGTCGCTAACCTAAGTACAACGACAGTTAAATCCTTCCAAATACAAAGGCAGAATTATAAATAAGATACGCCTGAGTCGTAACATAATTCTTATTTAAGATTAGGAGATATTAGATGAATACTACTATTAAAATAGACAAACATAGGAAATTAGGTTTTTTCTTTTTCGGCATTTGTATGATATTGAATTTTCAATTGGAAGCTTATACAATCAGTTCCAGCCATCCCAGGTTGTTAATTACCTCTGAAGATGTTTCTCGTATCCGTAATGAGCATGCGGTTGACGGTGATATGGAAGATGTAGATTGTACTTTATGGCCGAATGAGCAAACCCCTTACATTAAAGAGAAAATTGATTTTGACGGTAGCCGTCGTCTGCATATTTCTACAACTACAACCGGCGGTGGCGCAAGGCAAAGTTTGCCGTTTAAAGAGGGGGTTGAGTATGAATACAGCGTTGATGTTTATGTGGTTAACGGCACTTGTGCTGGACAGTTGTATCAATACAATAATTACAAATCAGTAGTTTATTATAATACTGTTGGACAGTGGCAGACTTTTACCGGAACCTTTGTCACCAATGCTAATCCGTTAATTATACGGTTTTATGCAACTGGCGGAAGTGCTGAATTTTATATCGACAATTTTTCTTTCAGACCCACTTATCAAAAAATAGCTGATAAGGATATGGAATCAGTGGACTGTTCCGATTGGCCTGACGAACGGACTCCTATAACAAAAGAAAAGATTGATTTTGAAGGCAGCAAAAGGCTGCATATTGTTGGCGACAGTGGCGGAGCCAGACAGAGTTTGCAGCTGAAATCTGGAGTCGAGTATGAATACAGTGTTGATATTTATGTTGTAAGTGGAAGTTGCCTGGGGCAACTGTATCAATATAATAATTACAAGTTAATAGCTTATGCTAATACTCCGGGACAATGGCAAACTTTCACCGGAACTTTTGTTGCTTCTAAAAATCCGCCGATAATAAGATTTTACTGTGGGGCTAGCAATAGTGAATTTTATATCGATAATGTTTCGCTGAAACCAAGCCGAGAGCGGATTAATGACAGTAATATGATGGTTCCTGACTGTTATTCGTGGCGTGACGAACAATCTCCAACGCTGAAGGAAAAAGTTGTATTTGATGGTAAACAGCGATTGCATCTGACGGGGCCTTCGGGAAGCGGAGTCCGGCAGTCAATAAATTTCAAAACTGGCGTAGAGTATGAATATAGTGTTGATATTTATGTTGTGAGTGGAGGTTGCGCCGGGCAGCTTTATCAATATGGAAATGCCCAAACACTTTTTTATCTAAGTTCTGGTAATGGTCAATGGCAAACTTTCACCGGAACTTTCACGCCTGGTGAGAATCCGCTGATAATCAGATTTTACGGTTTAGGAACAGCCCCTGAGTTTTATATAGACAATGTCAGTTTTGTCGCTAAGAATAGTGTTGATGATAACTGTCCTAAAATCGGACTCGGGGCACTTTATGATTATGCCCTTCAGCTTGAAAATAGCGGTGCTCCCAATCCTTCACCAGCCGCTTTGGCCAATCTTAACACTATGGTCGGGGAAACAAGAAGCATAGCTTTTGTTGCAATGATATCCGAAGAAGATAGATTTATTGATCTGGCAATAGATTACGCTCTGGCGATAGCCGCTAAGAATGCTTCTGATGGAGACGATGGTCCACAGCGTGAACGATTATTAAGCATGGCTTTTGTTTACGATTGGCTTAACGATAAGCTTTCCACTTCAGAAAAAGATATTTTACGCGATTCTATGGTTGCCCACATTCAGCAGTTGGAACGATATATAACTTCTCCGCTGTTTAGCGGTGGGCACAGCCGTTACGGGAATACCACTATCTTAGGTGCTTTGCTGGCAATGCATGGAGAATACGGTACCTATAATACTTATTGTTCAGATATGCTTGATGCTGTAGTAGACAACTGGGAAAACGGATTCAACCCTTTCCAAGCCTGGGTCGCAAGCAAAGGTGGTTATCACATGGGATGGGCTTATAGTCCTGGCTATTTAGAGGCAAATCCTTATCTATTCTGGAAATCTGCCACAGGAGAATCCTGGGGTGATACCTGGCGTAAAGAGCTGGCTTATTTCTGGGTATACGGAATTAGAGGAGACGGCTCTATGCCCGCAGGAGGAGATGCAGGTAGCTTAGGGTTTACAGATGATGCTCGAGCAATTTGTTTGGCTAGTGCTAAATTAGGCAATTCCTATGCTGCTGATTTTGCAGACAATATAGGACTGGGACTGTACGGTGCTGATCACTTGTGGCGTATTCTGTTTATGAATGGGGAGAGTAATAATATCAATTACAGCAATGTAACCGCATTGGGGAAAGCTAAGGAGTTTGGAAAATCCGGTTATGTTATTGCACGTGATAAATGGAATGATCCGAATACCACCCATTTGGTTTTCAAAAGTTCATCTTTTTACAGCAGAAATCACCATCATAAAGATCAAAATTCAATTGTCCTGAATTATAAAGGACCATTGCTGATAGATTCCGGCAGTTATGATTCATACGGCAGCAGTCATTGGGTAAATTATTATACTCGTACGATTGCTCATAATACCTTAGTTGTTTTTGATGCTGCAGAATCTTTTTATGACAGCGTTGCTACTCCGGTGTCTAACGATGGTGGACAGAAATACCCCGCATATTATGATAGCCCTGTAGGATGTGATCCTTATACTTTGGATGATATTCTGAATTATAGTAAATTCCAACTTGGCGGAATAAGCAGTTTTTCTCAAACTGCTGAACAATGTTACATGAAAGGCGATGCCAGTAAGGCGTACAGTTCAGATAAATTAGAGACTTATACCCGTGAAGTTACAATGATATATGAGGATCAGAATAACAATGACCAACCATCAATCAATATCAAAGACCATGTTGTACTCAATAAGTCGCTTACGCCAAAGATACTCTTTCACAGTGTGACTGAGCCAGTTGTTGATGGTAACGGGCAATGGTTTGAAATTGAAAATGTCAACGGTGGTGCCGTCAGAGTCGAGCTTATTGCTCCTGCCGGAGCGGTGATAAATGTAGTTGGTGGATTCGGTTATGAGTTCATGGTAAATGGTATTAATTATTTGCCGACATATTATGCTCCTACCGAACCAGGCGTCTGGCGTGTGGAAATATCTCCCAGCGGCCCGGTTATAAGCACCGACTTTGAATTTAACCTAAAAATATATGATGTCCAATAATAAAATAAAAGGAAAGTAAGATGTTAAAAAAAATAGTTGCCGCAATTTGTTTGTTAACCATTACCATTATGAACGCAAGCCAGATAACTATTCCCGAAAAGGGCTGGCTGGTAAATAATTTCCGTATTAAGGAGAATGGAGCAAGGCTTTCTTTTGAAAAGGCTCCAGATGGTAGTAATGCTTTGATTGTCGATTTTTATGGGTCTAAATGTTCAAATATTTCAATGGATCCCAAAGCAGTTAAAGAGCAAGCTAAAAACTGGCCTCAGACATTTAACGGGCTCAACGGATATTTTTGGAACGATGGGAAGTTGACAAAACTGGTTTTTGCCTTCAGAATTGACACTAAAACTCAGTTTGTGGGCTTTGTCAAAATGGATCACAAAGGTTGGAAACAGCTTAAAATAAATCGAGTTATAAACTTTCAGAACAAAGGTATGAAATTACAACCTAATAAGCTATTCAGTATATTTTTTCGTTGCAGTAACCGTAATGAATTTAGAACGGGATTAGCTGCGCTGAGTTGGGGCGAACAGGGAACGGATCTGTATAAAGAACCGCTGGGCAATACGGGAAATATAATAAGAGCCACAATTCCTCCTAGGATTGATGGAACGTTAGATGATATAATCTGGAGAACTGTCAAGCCAGTTTTATTGAAACACCAGGCAATAAATAAGGATCAAGAGATCAAAAATTCAAGTTGGTTCAAGGCTGCCTGGGATGATAATAATTTTTATATCGCTGCTTCGATGGCTTTTTCTAAAGGCACCAAACTTAAAGCAGACATGAAAAATCATGATGATCCGCTGTGGGAAAATGATGACTTTGAATTTATGTTATACCCGGAACCTGATCAGAGAAAATTTTATCAATTTATGGTTAATCCAGGCAACACCAAAGCGGATCTCGCTAAAATTTTTGACCAGGTTGCTGACCGGATAAAGGTCAAATACAAAGACTGGAACGGGAAGTGGACTGTCAAAACAAAAGTTTTTCCTGACCACTGGACGGTTGAGGCTGCAGTGCCGTGGCGAACCATTGGCGTGGATAAAGTTCCGCCGATTATTCAATTCCAAGCCCTGCGAACTGATAAAAGCACCAACCCGACGCAATATTCTGTATGGAGCCCGGTTAAACGTAAACCAACTGAAGGATTTGGCTTTCTTAATCCTGTAGAAAATAACCAGACACCGGTCTCTTTTAACGGTATTTCTCTTAAACGCCTGGTTGACGGTAATATCTTGGTTAACGGAGCAATTAAAACAGCTAGTGCGCTTGGCGATGTAAATATAACAGCTTGGTATAATTCGCCTTACTCGCCGCCTGAAAAATTTACGCTGCCTTTAAAGTCTGCAACTTCAAGCAAGACTTTCAAGTGGAAAATCCCCATCAAAGCTTCAGTGAATGGCTACCATCAGTTTGTGGTTAAAGCCACTGACAAAAAGTTAAATTCAGGATTGGCGTTATATAACTTCAATCAAACTCTACCAAGTAAAGTGAAGTTTTCTGATGTTCTATTAAATCCTGTTCCTAAAGAAATAAAAGTTTTGCCGGGAGTATTTATCCCGCAGCAGAATGATATTATTGGAATTCCGGCAACAGCTTCTACGCGGACAGAAAAAACTGCAACTTTTCTGGCTGAAAAAATATATGCGCTCTATGGGGTTAGACTGCCAATCAAGCGTGGCGCAAACAGCAGGATACAACTGGTTGTAAAATTGCGAAACAACCCACAAGCAACCGGACCTGATTCGGCTGAAGCCTACAGTTTGCAAATCACGGCCAAAAAGATTTTTATTACCGGAAAAGGGGAAGCTGGACTTTACTATGGCGTCGTAACTTTGGCGCAGCTGGCCGCATCGCCAAAACTCCCTAATGTGCCAATCAAATGCGTTAATATTTCAGACTATCCGACCTTTGCCAACCGCGTAGTAGTTATCTATGAAATGGGACATAGCAAAAAAACAACCGGTGGTCGTGGTTATAGCGTTAAAAAAATAAAAGACTGGATTCAACGCTATGTAGCAGGCAGTAAATTAAATCTTCTAAGTTGGGGGTTTGCGGACAACGTAAATTATCCATCCCTGAAAGAATTGCATCATCCAAATAATTTTACTCCTGAAGATATTCGGGAGATAGCTGATTTTGCCAGAGAACATTTTGTTCAATTTATGCCGGGAGCATTGTTTGGCGCTCACTCTATTTTCTGGACAAAACATTACCCTGGAATTATAGAAAAAAAATTCGGACCACATCAATTTGATATTTCCAATCCCAAAGTTTATGCATTAATGGAAAAACTTTTCACCGACATCGTTAAGATGTGCGGCCAGCCGGTTAAGTATTTTAACACCATGAATGATGAGTGGTGGCACGGTAAAAGAACCGCCGAAAACAATTTGCTGAATGGCAACACCAGACAATATTGGTTTGAGAAATTCCTGCTTGCAGAATATAAAATTATCCACACCTGTCCTAACAATTATAAAAACTACCTGATTTAACAATTTTTTCCATTCAAGTCATTCAATTTTGTTCAATTTTGTTCAATTTCTCAAAAGTACCCCCCTGTTTTAAACTATGCTGTCCTA
>JAKIUY010000025.1 GCA_021647315.1 Victivallaceae bacterium | reverse complement strand
AATAGCGAGCCTGCGAGCGGTTTATGCTGATTTTCCGCTTGAATTATGACTGCGAAATGATACTCAACATCATTTAAAAGACACCAGAAAAACTTTCATCTTTTTTCATGCCGCTTTTGACACTACCATTTATAAGGTTAAATTCTAAAACACAATCTCAAATTTATCATTATGGGTATAAAAAATGCGGCCAACCATAAGGTCGCCGCATCATAAAAATCGAAACAAAAAGTACTGCTAGGCACTAATAGCAGATATTTTAACTCTGGTAAGTTCCTGACGATGACCTTTTTTGCGACGATAACCTTTGCGTTTCTTCATTTTGAAGACAACCAGTTTTTTACCGCGGTACTGGTCAATAATTTCGGCCGTGACATTAGCTCCTGCAACAGTCGGAGTACCAGCTTTCAGTTCTCCACCCTCTTCGCCAACAGCAACAATTTCGGAAAAAGTTATTTCACTGCCGACATCGCCAACAATTCTTTCAATATCAATAAGGTCTTCTTCCTTGACCTTATACTGTTTGCCACCTGTGGCTAATACTGCATACATAAGCTATGACTCCTAATTAATATATTGACTTTGCTGAAAACATTCAGCTTCTTAAATTATATTCATGAACGCATAATATATAACAATTAGAGAATCATGCAAGCCCGAAAAAAGAGAAAAAAGCAAATAGATGGCATTTATAAGTAATGATTCATAATGCCTGTAGAAGCAAATTGCACATAACCGGCTTTGCCGGAACTAAAAACAGTACCCTGCGATTTCCAAGCGCATAGGCAGATAATCCACAACGAGGGATTAAGCACTTGCCGCCTATACATTCAAACACTTGAAATCTTAACTTTTTTACGCCCTGATAATGCTACTTTAGGATCGGCAAGTCTTCATTAGTGCAGTCAGGGCAATCTGTAATATCTGAATAGTCCATTCAACATCAGCTGCGGCACGATGCGCCTGCTGTCCATCATAATCATCGAGTTGAAACGCCTGACGCAGATTCTGTAAACTGTAACTGGGCAACCCGGCATAGGCCTGCTTCATCAATCGTATCGTATCCATAGTCTTGCCACGCCACAGTTCAAGACCATGCCGCGCCAAGCTTTCCTGCAAAAAACCAAGGTCAAAACGGGCATTGTGCGCCACAAGCGTTGAGTCACAGGCAAAGTCCAGAAATTCAAATCCGGCATCGCTGAAACTCGGAGCATCGCTAACCATTTCATCTGTTATGCGATGAACTCTGGTCGCAGCATAAGGGATCAGACATCCAGGATTCAACAGGGTTTGCCAACGGCTAATTTCACCATCCGTCTCAATTCTGACGGCGGCAATCTCGACCATGCGATCGCGAGCCGGACTCATTCCGGTCGTTTCCACATCAAAAACCGTAAACGGTCCAAGTTCATACCAAATCTTACTCAACGCTCTCTCCATTAATTAAAATCCATAAACATAACCGGCTTTGCCGGAACGAATAAAAACAAAAAACGTTAGCCGCGAATGCGCTGATTTAAAAGCTATAAGAAGCTTATTATCAAAACACTTTTGCTATAGCATGAAACGGCTCTGGACTGTTTTCGCAAACTACTGGTCACACAGCAGTCTGACTATTTTTTCGGCGTTGCACCGGTTTTCTGATCGGGTTTAGGATTGCTCTTCTTGTCGGTTTTTACCGAAACTTGCTGTTTAGTCGCCGCTTGTTTGCGTGCTACGGCTTTTGCCTTTTCTTTGGCAACCATTTTTTCAACCGCTTTTTTCAGCTTTGGTATCAATTGCATTACCTTTTTCTGAATTAATGGCATTAGTTTCTGCTGAATTAATGGCATTTTATTGATCACAGTCTGACCCAGATCTGATTTATAGAATGCAATTAATCCTTCGAGCTCCTTCACTGAAAAAACTTCAGCATAAATCTTAGCAAAATCATCCTGAAATTTATTCCAACTGAATTCTTTCATCACCAGCTCAAAACTTTTCTGTTGAATTTTAAGCGCAGATTCACGATCTTTAATATTGCCAGTTAGCTGGTTAATCATATTTTTTTGCATATTTTTAACCATCTTAAGCGAATTCATCATCTGCTCTTCAACTTTTGTTACCTTCATCAATTTATTAACCAAATCAATCTTTTTAGCTAATTCAACTGTTGTTGCTGACAGATTAACAACCATTCCCAGCACAAAAATCATCACAAAAATCTTTTTCATTATATTCTCCATATTTCAGGTACCCGCAAGGGACACCCCTACAATTTCATTTTTCGCAACCATTAACCATTAATCATCATAGCCATCTGGATTCTTCTGAATCCATTTCCAGACTGATTCAATAATTGTTTCAGCATCCTCAAACTGCGGTTGCCAGCCCAGTTTTTTCTTGATCAGATCAGAACAGGCAATCAAGCGCGGTGGATCACCGGCACGGCGTGGGGCAATTTCAGCCGGGATTTCATGTCCAGTAACCTTGCGGGCAGCCTCAATAATTTCCTTGACACTCAGACCGTTGCCGGTACCGAGATTGTAATGACCGCTTTCCGGGGCATTCAGTGCCAGCATGTGAGCCTGAGCCAGATCCAGGATATGGATATAGTCACGGACACAGGTGCCGTCCGGAGTATCATAATCATCGCCGTAAATCATAATTTTCTCACGTTTACCCTGGGCAACCTGAAGAATAATCGGGATCAGATGAGTTTCAGGATTATGGTCTTCACCGAAGTTTTCGGTTGCACCGGCGGCATTAAAGTAACGCAATGCCGCATATTGCAAGCCATGAACTTTATTATACCAGTAAAGAACTTTCTCGAAACAGAGTTTTGATTCGCCATAAGGATTAATCGGACATTGGGTAGTAGTTTCGCGAATCGGGATTTCATCCGGTTCGCCGAAAGTCGCCGCAGTGCTTGAAAAAACAATCGTCCGGACACCACCGGCTACTGCCGCGTCAGCCATATTGATGGCATTACAGAGGTTGTTGCGAAAATATTTTCCAGGATCCTGCATTGATTCACCAACCAGTGAAAATGCCGCAAAATGCATAATAGCTTCGAATTGACCGTCCTTGACACTCTGCATCAACAGGTCACGGTTGCCAAGATCGCCCTTGATAAAACCGGCACGCGGGTCAATTGCCGCCTCATGTCCGGTAACCAATGAATCAAAAACTACCACTTCATGTCCATTATCCAATAAATATTCAGTACATGCGCTACCGATATAACCGGCACCGCCGCAAACCATAATTTTCATATTGATATTCCTTTTTTTGTCTAACCCTAGTACTGTTGCTATACAATAATCACCTTCATGTTTTTTTCAATTCTTAAATATATCTTTATAAAAAACTTGTATATTCCCTCTTTTTCTGTATTTTTAATTTAAAAGGGCTCTCTGCGTCCTTAGCGACACAGACACAGTAGTGCACAACTGCGTGTGATTGACTAATGGACTTGAGCCTGCGCGTTGAGAAGTTGGACTGTTGGACGGACGGACACAATAGGCCGATGGGCTGCGGACTGCGGACTGCTCTTCTCATTGACAGTCATGAAGAATTAAGAAGCCTGCTACTTTCAGGAGCCACTTAACTTAAACCCAAAGGAAAACAAGATGATTTTTGATAAAACAACCAACTGGGAAAATTACTTCTCAAGCGCAATCGCCGATAAACTGCGTCCAGCATTTGAACTGCTAGGAAAACTTGATGCTAATTCAACAGAACAACGTTACGATATTGACGGCGATAATATGTTCTGTATGGTAGCATCCTACGAAACAAAAGCGGCTAACGAAGCACAACTTGAATATCATCGTGAATATATTGATATTCAAGTTTTACTTGCAGGAGAAGAGACCATCGGCTGGGCGCTACCAGAATTAACTCCAGAGACAGTGGCTTACAATTCAGACAATGATATTGCGTTTCACGCCTACAATGCAACTGAAAGTTCAACGGTCAAACTGGTTCCGGGGCTTTTTGCCATCTTCCTGACAGAAGAGGGCCATGCGCCGGGCCTGATCACCAACCAAGTCACTACAGTCAAAAAAGCGGTAGTTAAAATTCATCGTAGCCTGCTAGCTTAAAAACTACACAAAAATAACTCGTCGTCAACAGGAAACCAGCTTACTGTTGACGAGGAAGCAGAAAACGACAATGAAACAGGTACTAAAATCTATCAATATATCACTCCAGCCGAGTCGAAAAGGCTACGCGGAAAAGAATTTTCGCACTCCAAATGGAGTATGGTAATGCATTAATCTTTTTGAGTAAATTTCCACCGCTTTAAACACGCAAAACAATGGAGTTCTATTTGGACTTTTTATTTACGCTCTAAGCAGGTTGGAGCGGAGTTCTGGATAACAGCTCACTGATAATTGCTTCATCGTTTGTATTTTATCTAAAAGAGCCTATATTTTGAGTTTACAACAGGCAAAATAGCTCATTAAATTATTTAATAAAATATACAGGTAAAAGACCATGGCTACCAATAAAGATAATGCAGTTACAGCGAAAGCACAGATTGATTTCAACTGTCTGGCGGATGACTGCAACGGAATAATAAAATTTGATTTAGTTGATGTAACGGCAAAGAATTTTGCCGCGGTGTGTGAAAAATGCCACAACTCCTACTCTATAGATGGCGATTTGAGAGATAAACTGTTGAGAATGCATAACCTAATCAGTGCAATCCGTCAGGCTGAAGATATTCTTGGCGACGCCAATGTTTCGGTAAATGTTGCTGGCGGTGATGTGAAAATTCCTTATGCTCTGCTGCTGACACGCCTGAATACCTTAATCACCCTGAATCTCAGTGGCAAACAGGTTGATTTCCATCTCTGGGTTGAGCCATCATCACCGGATACATTCAGATAACCAATAAACAATAGCGCGAAAACAAATTTAACTGCGCTCTTACATAAAATAGGATAAAAAAATGACTAACGAAGAGATAATCAAGATTTTCCAGAATTCAAAAGCTCTGCTTGAGGGACATTTCAAACTGCGTAGCGGCTTACACAGCAACCGTTTCTTTCAGGCGGCATTGCTGTTGCAGTACCCTAACTTGGCTGAACAGGTCTGTGTTGAGCTTGCCAAACAGTTTGCAGACGTCAAAATTGAGACGGTAATTTCACCGGCAGTCGGCGGACTGATTGTGGGTCAGGAAATGGGTCGGGCGCTTAAAGTCAGAGCTATTTTTGCCGATAAAGTTAATGATGAGCTGGTGCTTAAACGTGGTTTTAAATTCAAGCCTGGCGAAAAAGTATTGATCGCTGAAGATGTTATCACCCGTGGCGGCAGAGTTCAGCAGACCATTGACCTAGTGCGTTCGCTTGGGGCTGAAGTTGTCGGCATCGGAGTTCTGGTTGACCGTAGCGGCGGGCAGGCAACATTTGATATTCCGCACAAAAGTTTAATAAAACTGGAACTTGAAACTTATAATCCTGCAGAGTGTGCGTTGTGTAAAGCAGGGTTACAGATTGATACACCTGGGTCAAAATCATAAGACTTCGGTTTGAACATCGCCGGTATTGAATGTAAAACGTTAAATATCGAATAAATAATAAATACAATTTTCTATAGTCAATTAAGAAAAAGAGTTAATTATGATCAGTTATTTTTTGAAAAAAATCTTCGGTACGAAATCAGATCGCGATCTGAAAAAGATGCTACCGCTGGTAGGTGAGATAAATGCTTTTGAAGAAGAATATCAGAAACTGTCCGATACTGAGCTGAAAGCTAAAACCGTTGAGTTCAGAGAACGTTTGAAAAACGGTGAAACAACTGATGATATTATGTGCGAAGCCTTCGCGACGGTGAAAAATGCCTGCCGGCGATTGATGGGACAGGAAATAACAGTCAGTGAACACCAGATGGTCTGGGATATGATTCCGTATGATGTTCAGCTTATCGGTGGAGTTGCCCTGCATCGCGGCAATATTGCTGAAATGGCAACCGGTGAAGGGAAAACTCTGGTAGCCACAATGCCACTCTATCTAAATGCTTTAACCGGACGCAATGTCCAGTTGGTAACAGTTAATGACTTTCTGGCCAGCCGGGATGCTGATTGGATGGGCACAGTTTATAAATTTCTGGGCTTAACCGTCGGCTGTCTGGAAAACATGATGCCTCCTCCACAACGCCGTGAACAGTATGCATGTGATATAACCTATGGTACAAACAGTGAATTCGGCTTCGATTATCTGCGTGATATGGGTATGGCAAACAGTGCGGAAGAGATGGTGCAGCGTGATCATTTTTATGTAATAATTGACGAAATTGACAGTATTCTGATTGATGAAGCCAGAACTCCGCTGATTATTTCCGGTCCGGTAAATATCTCCACCCATCAGTTTGATAAAATCCAGCCGCTAATCGCCACCCTGTTCAGTAAGCAGAGCCATTTATGTTCACGGTTGATTCGTGAAGCACGCGAAGTTCTGGCGATGGAAGAGCCGTCACAGGAACAATTTAACGATGCATTAACCAAGCTGATTCAGGTTAAATTCGGGATGCCGACGCATAAACAGTTGATGCATATACTGGAAGATGGTTCGATCCTCAAGGAGCTGGAAAAGCTGGAAATGAAAGTACGCAGCGATAATAATCGCGGCATGTTGCAGCAAGTCCAGTCAATACTCTATTTTGCTATTGATGAACGCAATAACGAAGCGGATCTGACCGAAAATGGACGAATTGAAATCTCACCTGACGACCCAGATGCATTTATTATGCCTGACCTGGTGGTCGGTCTGCAGGAAATCGATGAAGATGACACACTTGAGTTTGAAGGTAAAATTGCGAAAAAACAACAGTTCCAGGAAGATTTCAGTGTTAAAAGCGAACGCTTACATAATATTTCCCAGCTGTTAAAAGCATATTGTCTGTTTGAAAAAGATGTTCATTATGTCGTTCAGCAAAATAAAGTGATGATTGTAGATGAACACACCGGACGCTTGATGGCAGGTCGCCGCTTCAGTGACGGTCTTCACCAAGCCCTGGAAGCCAAGGAAGGGGTTAAAATCGAACGTGAAACCCAGACGCTGGCATCAATTACAATTCAGAACTATTTCAGAATGTATGAAAAACTCTCGGGAATGACCGGAACAGCTGAAACTGAAGCTAATGAATTCCATCAGATTTACAAATTGGATGTGATTGTTATCCCAACCAATAAACCGTGCCAACGGATTGATGACAATGACTCGATCTTCAAGACCAAACGGGAAAAATATAATGCTATAGTTGAAGAGGTAACAGAACGTCATGCGGCAGGGCAGCCGATACTGTTGGGAACGGTTTCAGTCGATGATTCAGAACTGATCAGCCGTTTCCTTAAACGTAAAAATATACCGCATAATGTTCTTAACGCCAAAAACCACCAACGGGAATCGGAAATCATTGCTCAGGCTGGTCAGCTTGGTGCGGTAACCGTGGCAACCAATATGGCAGGGCGCGGAACAGATATTAAATTGGGTGATGGCATTGCAGATATCGGTGGACTGCATGTTATCGCCAGTGCCAGGCATGATGCCAGACGTATTGACCGTCAGTTGCGCGGACGCTGTTCGCGTCAAGGCGATCCGGGCTCATCAAAATTCTATGTATCACTTGAAGATAATCTGATGCGCCTGTTCGGCTCAGACCGCATTGTCAAAATCATGGAAAGATTCGGCCTTGAGGAAGGGGAAGAGTTGCAGCATCCATGGTTGAACCGTTCAATTGAAACCGCTCAGAAACGAGTTGAGCAGCAACATTTTGCGGTGCGTAAGCGTACCCTTGAATATGATGATGTAATGAATAAACAGCGTGAAATAGTTTACGGACTGCGTAAAAGCGCCCTGTTGTCAGATAAGCCCAAAGCGGTTATTTTTAATATTGTCGAACAGGAAGTTGATAACGCGATTGCCCAGGCAACGATGCCGCCTGTTGAAGAGAGTGGACAAAAAACATTCAATTCTGATATGCTGTTGACTTGGCTTAATACGACTTTCCCGCTTAATTTCCAGGAGCATAAACTGAGACTTAATGCGGAAACCGGGGAACCTGAAAGCCATGAACAGTTATTTAGTGATATTATGCGAACGATTCATGATGCTTACAAGCAGCGTGAATCCGGCGAAGAAGATGATCAGAAAATGTGGCTGGAACGTCATATTATTATCGAAGCTATTGACCAGCGGTGGCAAGAGCATCTCCACGAAATGGATTATCTGCGTTCAAGCATTAGTTTACGGGCTTATGCTCAGAAGGATCCGCTGATTGAGTATAAAAATGAAGCATTCAAGGTTTTTGAAACACTGATGTCGCAGATTTATAACGGTGTACTGTTCAATATGTTCCGGGCTTCAATTGCAACTTTGGAAGAGCTTGAACAGATGCTTGACAATATACCTCAGGAACTTGTCCATCAATCATTTGATCAGTTCGAGGATGCATCAGTCAATACCGAAGGGTTTGAGCCAGAGGATGACGAAATATTCGGCGATGAACAGATTCAAATTACCTTCCGCCGCGAGATGCCGAAAGTAGGACGCAATGATCCGTGTCCGTGCGGCAGTGGCAGAAAATACAAAAAGTGCTGCGGCAAATAAAATTCCATTCCAGTAAAGATTTATCAAAATAACACTAAAAAGGTATTATATAACTTGTTATTAAGATAAATATAAGCTATAATAGAAACTAAGGGAATAAACTAACGAGTAGAAACAGAAAGAATAATGTTATGAAAACAGGCAAAAAAAGATGCTTCACCTTAATCGAACTGCTAATAGTGATATCGATAATTGCCATTCTGGCCGCAATTATCATGCCGGCATTAACCAGTGCACGAAACCGGGCAAAAGAGGCAGAGTGTGCCAATAATTTAAAACTGTTCAGCCTGGCGATGGCACTGTACTCCAACGATAATCAGGAAAAAATCCCCCCGCATGATATAGGAGCACGCTACCAGCGGGTAAGTTCAAATATAGTTAAAGATGCCACCGGTAAAAAGCTGGGTTTATCAGCATTTATTACTGCTGATTATAATATCCGGTACCGAATGTTCGGTTGTTTACTACATCATCCCCGGCTCCCTAAACAGGTTGTTACAGACTGGGAAGCTGGCGGTGAAACGAAAAGTGCCTATCTCTATCGTGAAACCGATAATGATTTCAATGAAATCCTCAGCCATCCCTCTAATGGCGGTAAAGCCATAGTCATGGATTTTAGCCTGATAAAAACTGACGGCACAACTGAAGAGATAGCTCACAGTTTTATTAAAACTAATATTCTGTTCAGTGATGGTCATGTCGATAACGAATATAACGATTCCTCAGGCGGCAAGCGTTTTACCGCCGCCGGAGATGGCCTGTTTATCTCTGACGAAACAGCGGAATCAATTGACAAAGTCTGGGACAATGCCGATAGAAATAGACAAAAGTGAATAATAGCAAACTAATCAATAACGTAACAATTCTCGGGTATGGGATCAGTGGCAGGGCAGCGGAAAAGCTTTGTCGCAGCCTGAATATAAACTGCACAATAATAGCAAGTGACCATGATCCACTTCCAGATAACTTCTCCGACAGCGAAATGTTTATCGTCAGCCCGGGACTGCCGCCGTCATCTTCGCTTTATCAAGCAGCCATAACAACCGGCGTTGAAATGGTCAGTGAACTAGAATTTGCCACCCGTCATACACCATGCAGAATATTGGCAATAACCGGCACTAACGGCAAAACGACGACAACTGAACTTACCGTTCATCTCCTGAAGGCATGTGGTATTGATGCTCGACCAGCCGGAAATATTGGCACGGCATTGAGCGAAGCCGTCATTACCGCCACTCCAGAAACTGTCCTCGTCGTAGAAGTAAGCTCTTTTCAGCTTGAACTATGTCATAAATTTGCCCCGCATGCAGCAGCTCTGTTAAATATAGCCTCGGACCATCTGGAACGTTATGATGGCAGTATTGATAAATATCTGAAAACTAAACTGAAAATATTCGATAATATCAGCCTTCCCGAAAGACGTATTATCGGCACATCATTGATTAACAATCCACTACTATCGGATGCACTGAAAGCCAGCTGTGCCAAACCGCTGCCGCCAATAATTGATCCAGCAATGACCTCATTATCCGCCTCGCATAATATAGAAAATCTGTCAGTGGCGTTAAGTTTGGTAAAAACCATAGTGCCTGAAGAAAAAATGCAATCAGTTGAGCTTATCACAGCAATAAAATCTTTTACTCCCGGTGCTCATCGACTGGATCAGTTTCTATGTAGAAATGGCATCCGCTATATTGATGATTCAAAGGCAACCAATCCCGCAGCGGTGATTGCCGCAGTAACTACTCTGCATAAGAGCGGAAATATCAGAATAATTCTTGGTGGTCTGGATAAAGCAATGGATTTTTCTGAACTCAACATAATTGCGGGCATGTTGAAGAAAGCTTACATTACCGGAGCATGCCGGGATAAGACATCCTCTGCACTTGACAGCATGGTAAAAAGAACGGTTATCGCTGATTTCGATAATGCAGTTGAAACTGCCTGTAATGAGGCTCAGCCGGGTGATATTATCCTGCTCTCGCCCGGCTGTGCAAGCATGGACTGTTTTGAAAACTACCGGCAACGCGGCGAACATTTTAAACATCTTGTAACCGACTTAGCTTAAGCTTCCCATTTGACCCCGGTTTGTACTGCATACGTAATTCAAGCAGGATTTCAGGAACCGGTAATTTTTCCTGTTTTTTGTCATGTGAGATTGCAGGAGTTAAATTGGAATAGTAAATTAAATGATAGTTTAGTAGTTCTTTAAAAAACAGGAAAAGTTCAGCAACTTATGATTTACCCGAAGAACAGTATTATTCTGGCACCTTTATCAGGCTTTACCGATATGCCATATCGCAACTCAGCTTGGCGGCACGGCTGTACATTCGCATTTACTGAAATGGTTGATGCCAGCTCACTGGCTTACGGCAGTGAACGCACTGAAATTATGCTGCGACGTTCCCCCGCTGACAGCTGGCTTGGGGTGCAACTGGTCGGCTGCCATGCTGATAGAATTGACAAAGCTCTGGATATATTAAACCGGCATAATTTTGATGTTCTTGATTTCAATCTTGGCTGTCCGGCACCGAAGGTTGCCCGTAAAGGCGCAGGTGCCGTATTGGGACAAGATTGTGACAAAGCAGCTCAATTAATGGAACTTATTGCCCGGAAATCTAAATTCCCGGTTACCGCAAAAATAAGAATTCAGGATGAAAATGATCCAACTCCGACAATTACACTGGTAAAAAAATTGGTAGATGCCGGCGCACAGGCTATAACCATTCATGGCCGTATACGAAGACATTTCTATGCCGGCTCGGTTCATTATCATGTAATTGCCGCAGTACGTGAAACATGCAATATTCAAATTATCGGCAATGGCAATGTCACGAGTCACCTCTCATGTAATGAAATGCGCGAAAAAAGCGGTTGTGATACCGTAATGGTCGCACGCGGTGCCATGGGCAATCCATGGTTATTCCAGGAACTCAGTTCACCTGAAAATTATAGACCGCCGGCCGTTAATGAACTACTGGAAGAATTGCAATGCCATGTGTTGGAGATGGTCGTTTTTTACGGAGAAGAACTGGCGATGAAAGTATCCAGAAAAATCATTCTTGATTACCTGAAAGGGCGAGGTTTCAACGGCACTCTGAAAGCTCAGGTTTCATTTTTGAAAACAGTTGATGATTTTAATAATTTCATGCAACTGGTGGCTGAAGCAAAGCCGGGGCAACGTTATTGGAGTTGGCTGAAAAAATATCCAGATGCCGAACGTCGTCTGCAACCATAATCTCCTAATCAGGTGGCACCTGAAGGCAGATTACCGCTTCAAACTCCGCAACTGCGTTGCTACGGAAGCGGAGTAAGAAATCAAATATTCTGCCAAAAAATAACAGGATATTACAAAACAAGTGGCACCTGAAGGCAGATTACCGCTTCAAACTCCGCAACTGAAAAAGTATCTGAAGAGTTTTGTTATTTTTACTTGCTTTTTTACTCTTCTTTTGCTATACTCAATACAGGAAGATTGATTGAATATCTATTTAGGTTAGTTGAATGACTGGAGTTAAAAATGACAGCTAAAGCATTGCCGACAGGCAGCGAAACTATATTAATTGTTGATGATCAGGAAACAATTTGGGATTTCCTGATTGACGCTTTGCAGGAATTGGGTTATTCCGTTCTGCTGGCAGAAAACGGTCTTGATGCGGTTCAGATCTATGAAGACAATCCGTCTGAAATTGATTTGGTACTGCTTGATATGGTTATGCCTAAACAGGGTGGTCATCAGACCTTTTACAAAATCAAAGAGATTGACCCTTATGCAAACATTCTGCTGTCCAGTGGCTATGTCTCTGAAGAAGAGGTCAAAGATCTATTGGACAAGGGAGCAAGAGGCTTCTTGGCCAAACCACATCGTCTGTCAGAAATGGCTCAGGCAATCCGTAACATTCTAGATGATGCCAAACAGCCGGCATAGAGTTATCTCCATCTTATAATATATCAGTTTCATCGAAACTGATACAACCGTTTGATTATTCCGTTTATTCCGCTAGATTATAGGTTGCAAAACTAACCGTGTACACTTTATGGTTTGCACGAAAATAATTATAAAATGGAATATAAAATATGACAAACAACAACGCCTACAGTGAACTTGAGGCACGTGGCTTTATCTATCAGGCTACCGACAGTGAAAACATCAATAAAACCCTGGCAACTGAAAAAATCTCTTTTTATGTCGGCTTTGATCCAACCGGAAGTTCGCTTCATGTCGGACACCTGTTGCCAATTATGGGAATGCGGTTATTGCAAAAAGCCGGGCATTTACCAATTGTTCTAGTTGGCGGCGCTACCGCCCTGATTGGTGACCCGTCCGGCAAACAGACATCCCGGCCTATTATAAGTAAAGCAGAAGTTGCAGCTAATGCCGAAGCACTCAAGCAGCAAATTTGCCGTTTTATCTCGCCTGAAAATGCTGAATTTGTTAATAATATCGACTGGTTTGAAGGTATCAAATATATTGATTTCCTGCGGGATGTCGGCAGTAAATTCAGTGTCAACCGCATGCTGTCAGCTGAATCGGTAAAAATGCGCCTCGAAACCGGGCTATCTTTTCTTGAATTTAACTATTCAATTCTTCAGGCCTATGATTTTTATATCCTCAACCGTGACCTGGATTGCAAGATGCAGTTTGGCGGTCAGGATCAATGGGGTAATATCGTTGCCGGCACAGAACTTGTCAGAAGAATGTCACGCAATGAAGTATTCGCCCTCACCTTCCCGTTACTGCTCAACAGCAGCGGTGAAAAATTCGGCAAAACTGCCGGTGGCGAAGGCGTCTGGCTTGACAGATCACGCACCTCAGTCTTTGATTACTATCAGTTCTGGCGTAATAGTGAAGATACTGATGTCAAACGTCTACTTGGGTTGTTCACCGAGCTCCCAGTCGCAGAAATTGCAGAACTGGGCCAACTGGAAGCTCCTGCAATCAATCGTGCCAAAGAAATCCTGGCATTTGAAGCAACAAAACTGGCTCATGGAGAAGCTGAAGCAACCAAAGCCTATCTGGCAGCCGGCAGTAAATTCGGCTTTGCCGATAAAGAGGGTAAAATTGCGACCTCAAGTTCAATCTCAAAAATAAAAGCAGACAGCAGTGCTGCCGCAGATAATCTGCCAACCGCCACCATTCCGGCAAGTGAATTTACCGAAGAAGGAATCTGGGTTGCCAAACTGTTCTCGCTGTCAGGACTATGCAAATCAAACAGTGATGCCAGGCGTTTAATCCAGGGCGGGGGTGCCTACATCAATGACCAACGCATAACTGATATTAAAGCAAATATCACAACTGCCGACTTCCAAGAGGGGTTTGCCGTCCTCAAAGCCGGCAAGAAAAATATCCGCAAGGTTATTATTGAATAGACCAACAGCCACAGAGTACAGGGTATTCTATATACCACTCAACTGATTTGCTGCTTCACGTATGAACTGTTCACGCCCATCTACCGTGAACAGTTTATCGGATAAAGTACGGGATAGAGTTAAGCGGTTTGAATGATAAAACCAGGCTGCAGCCATAATATTAAATATATAGGTTTCAAAAATAATATCCTGCCGAACAAAACCATTTTGCTGTGCTGCGACAAAAAACACTCTGACCTTTTTAAAATTCTCACTTTTAATATCCAGTAGTTTATCGACAAATTCTGTTCCTTCAAGATTTGCCCAAGTCAACATGCGTTGAAACTGCGGATATTTGTCATGCAAATCCATATATTCACGCAACAGAACCTCACTTAAACAGAAAATATTATCAATATTCAGGCCCAGTGTTTCGCGTTCAAAACGGTTAACTTCAGCAAACACCGTCACCAAACACTGTTCAAACAGTCCACTCTTACTGCCGAAGTAGGCATAGATCCGCTGTTTATTGACCTTTGCCGCCGTGGCAATAGCATCAACTTTTGTCCCGTGAAATCCTTTCTCAGCAAACATCGCAAGTGCGGTTGACATGATTAATTCACGAGTTTTTTTAGCACGTTCCTGCATGAAGTTTATCCCCTGTTTTCATTCCTGTTTTGCGTTCTGACCCGATAGAGTCGTTCTGTAAAGCCACTGAAAGAATGGGTCTAATGAGGCAAATGAGACCTATGTGATGGCAAGCCACCGAATCAAAAAAAAGTACCAGTAACTGACATCGCTACAAAGCAGATTACCGCCCACCATCAGTCCCATCAGTCCCATCAGTCCCATCAGTCCCATCAGTCCCATCAGTCCCATCAGTCCCATCAGTCCCATCAGTCCCATCAGTCCACTCGATCATCTCGATTCACCCAGTCCACTCACTCAGCCATCCACCTCGGCAAGTTCGTCTTGACAAATTCATCATCATTAAGCTTGGGGTAACTATTATAGACCCGATCAAGCTCCTCCGACTGACCAGGCGACAATACCTCATTTAGATTGAGACACCAGGTACCCGGTAACAGTCCCTGCCGCCGCAATACTTCATGAATACCGGGAATACAGCCGGCAAAATCATTCTCCGGGTCAAACAGTGCAGCATTACTGTCAGTAACCGCGATATTGCGCGAAAGCATTTCTGCCGGTATTTCATCACCGGAATCCAATAGTTCATGAATTTCATTCAATAACTCAACTGCCCGCTTGGTCCACACACACCAATGCCCAAGCAAACCACCTCTAATCCGCAATTTTTTTTCACCGCCAACGGTCTGAATTTTATATTCACTCAGCAAATCAATGATTATATTATCATCATTGCCGGTATAAAGCATTATGTGGTCAGCATGACCGGAATCAGCCAATGCTCTGACCACATCCAGAGTCTGATAACGATTAAACGGCGCCATTTTTATTGCCAGTATATTTTCAATTTTAGCGAATTCACGCCAAAATGAATATTTAAGAATACGACCTCCAACACTTGGCTGCAGATAAAAGCCGATTACCGGAATGACATCTGCGAGCGCCCGGCAATGTTCCAGCATCGCGGCTTCACTGTCAGCTTTAAACGCCGACATACTCAGCAAACAGGCATGGTAGCCATTAGCCACCGCAAACTGTGCTTCCGCTATCGCTTGTGCTGTTTTGCCACATACTCCGGCAACTTTCAAAATCTCACGCCCAGTTTCCGCGCACCATTCATCAATATATTGCGACGTTGATGACAATACCGGTTCAAAAAGGTTTATTTCAGGATCACGAATTTCAAACTGGGTTGAATGAACCCCGACCGCAATCCCCCCTGCCCCCGCATCAATATAATAACGCGCCAGTGCACGCTGATTCTGTTTTAAGAAATTACGTTGTTCGTCCAACGCCAACGGCATTGCCGGGATCACCATACCACGTCTGAAATCCTCCAAAATACTACTAGGTATATCAGATATCTTCATCATAATTCTCCATCGTTTAATTGCCATTTTTCACGTCCACCCAGTCCACCGCGTCAACTCGATCAAAACTTCCCGTTATTTACTTCAAAATGAGTCGGCTTGCCGAGTGAACGATTATCCACCATTATCCATTGAGCCTGAGCATTGATCATTTCGTCAATCGAAACAGAAGGATAGCCAAACTCAGCAAATGATTTTGCTGCATTATTAAGGTAACAGCGTTTCCCGGCTTCGCCTGAATAGTTAACCGACTTATTCATAATTTTGCCGAATGCTTCAGCCACATAACTGACCGTTACCGTTTCCGGACCGGTAATATTCATTATTGACGCGGGAGATTCACAATGTTCAAGACAGAGCAACGCCCGCCGATTAGCATCACCCTGCCAGATCAGGTTAAACTGTCCGACACTGTTATTTACCGGTTCACCATGCCATATCTGACTCGCAATATCATGCAGAACACCATAACGCAGATCAATGGCATAATTAAGCCTGAACAAGGTTACCGGTGTCTTAAAAATTTTCGCGTAATATTCAAAAACCCGTTCACGTCCCAGACATGACTGAGCATATTCGCCTGTCGGAGCAACCGGCGTCAATTCACTGCACCCACCACTCTCAACCTCAACCAACGGATAAACACAACCGGTAGAAAAAACTACAATACGGCTGTTTTTAAATTTCATGCCAACATTCCCCGGCACCAAAGTATTCATTACCCAGGTCAGCTCTTCAGATCCTCCGGTACCAAACTTACGACCCGCCATGAAAATCACATTCGCCACGTCAGGCAATGCATCAACCGCATCACGGTCAAGCAAATCACAGCTGATTGTTTCAATACCCCATGCGTCCAACTGAGCACGGGCATCCGGGTTACTGAACCGCGATACCCCGACTACCCGTTTTTTCACTCCGGCAGCTTTGATTGCATTGACCGCCAGCCGTCCAAGAGTCATCCCCATTTTGCCACCAATACCGAGGATAATAATATCCCCTTCAAGTCGACGTATCATTGCGATCGCAGCAGCATCGGGCTGCGACAGCAGTTCATCGAGCTCTATTTCATTCTCAATCACAGGAATTTTCATCACTTCACCTTTTACTTAATTCTTTAAAAAGAAACTAAACAGTTGGTTTTAATATAACTAGGTTTTACGAAAAAGCAAATTTAAAATTTGCTTATATAAAAAATACTGTAATACAGATTGAACATTCACCAGTCAACTATACATTAATAAAAATAAAAAATCATTCTCTAAGGCATAATTGAAAAAACTGGAAATATTGTGACAACTAAAACGATAAAAAAATTATCACCCAGTCCGTTTATAAAGGATACTGGCAAGCCGGAAGTATGGGTTGCCAATGGACAGGGTGCCTACGCCAATACCATGGCGGCATTAGCTAATATTGATCTGAGCCCGGTGCGGGGTAAACGTGTTCTGCTCAAACCTAATGCCGGACGGCTAGCCGCTCCCGGCGCGGCGGTAACAACAGATCCCCAGGTGGTCGCGGCCGCGATTGATGCCTTTAATGCCGCTGGTGCGGAAGTTGCTATCGGCGAAAGTCCGATTTCCGGCATTAATACCCTTGAAGCATTCGAAGCGACCGGTATTGCCGCAGTCGCCAGAGAACGCAACTGTCCTTTAATTGATATGGATGTTAATCATCCGGTTCAGGTCGCGGTACCGGATGGCCTTGCCATCAACCGGCTGTTTGTCTGTCCTGAAATATTTGAATATGACATCATTGTCTCTATTCCGGTGATGAAAATGCACATGCATACCGGCGTAACGCTGGCAATAAAGAATATGAAAGGCGGTTTGTGGCGTCGAACAAAAGTTCAACTGCACATGCTGCCACCGGTCGAAGGCTACGATGAAAAACCGATCAATATCGCCATTGCCGATATGTCAGATATTCTCCGTCCCCACCTCTCCATTATTGACGGTACCGTCGGCATGGAAGGTATGGGGCCGAGTGCCGGTGATGCTAAACAACTTGGTGTGATAGTTGTTGGCGCAGATCCATTTGCCACCGATGCTGTCGCCTGTCGACTAATGAGTACCAAAGCCGAAGCAGTTCCCCATCTTTATCTAGCCGCAGCTCGCGGTTACGGAGTGATTGATCTGGATAAAATTACTGTTTCGCCGGATAATTGGCAGGAATTTGCCGTTCCTTTTGCTCCACCGCCAAGCAATATGGCAATTAACTTTCCCAACATTACAGTACTGGATGAAAATTCATGCAGTGCCTGTCAATCCACCCTGTTACTGTTCCTGAAACGTTATGGTGAAAAGATATTTGACTATTTTGAAACTGAAAATGTCCACATAGCCATCGGCAAAGGGCATAAAAAGATTCCACTCGGCACTTTATGCATTGGCAACTGCACCGTGCGCCATCGTGATCGCGGTATCTACGTCAAAGGATGCCCCCCAGTCAGCAGCGAAATTCTCTGCGTACTAAGTGCCGAACCATCATTCGACACCAAAGACGGGACGGTTAACAGTGACAGCGACTAGCATTTAACATTTTTGGGGAGTCAGCTGTAGACTTAATTTGTATCATCCGGTATGCCCAGCGATTTGGCGTATTCCATCGGGCTCATACCAATGGAGCGCCGAAAGATCTTGAAGAAAAACGGTAGGGACTGATAACCGACATGGTTGACGATTTCTTTCAGGCTTAATGTCGATTCCAATAACATTTTTCGAGCGGCACCAACTCTGAACTGTTGAATATGACAGCCAAAACTAGACCCAGTTTCTTTTTTTACCAGAGCTCGCAGGTATGATTTGCTCAACCCCGCTTTTTTACAGGCTCTATCCAACAACCCGCTTTCAGCAAAATGTTCTTCAATAAACTCCATACACCGCTGAACAACTGCCGCATGATAAAGTTCACTGTTTCTAGCCGTATACTGTGGGGCGGGTGTCGCAATTTCTCCCTGACGGCACAATATAAAAATCAATTCACTCAATAGCGTTACCGCGATATCTTTACTGTATGGCAAATCACTGTTCCCCTCATCTTTAATCCGTTTCAGCAAATTACGTTCAGCGGCCCCTATTTTTAACGGTCTATCGGCGATTGATTCAGGTAATAGTCCATTATAACATATATTGAGAAAATCAAACGGTGCTCCGGCTATCCCATGAAATTTGTGTGATTTGCCATTGGCAATAAAGATAATATAACCCGGGTTAATGACTGTATCCAGCGATTCCATTTCCAACAGCACACTCCCATAATCAACATAAATAATTTCATGATAACAGTGAGCGTGCTGCGATAATTCAAAATCACGGCGTTTCGCCTTATGAGTCACAAATACCAGCTCTGTCACCGGCACTGTTTCAACTTTATAATTTAAATTCATCAGTTTCCTTAACAGACGTTCGTCTGAACTAATATCGTACAAAAAATGAACGGAAAGCAGACAAAAAATCTGTGCTCCAACGGTTTTATATATTCATTACACTCTTAATAAACATCATATTGAGAACTTTTAAAATCATATCGGCTATTGATAGCAGATATTTTCGGGATATATTTGATACTTGGTGCTTGGTGCTGAGAACTTGAGAAAAATGAAGTTATGTCACAAAGTTACGCAAAGTATTAACAGAGTTACACAAAGATTTTGCTTCGTGAAACTCTGTGCATCCTTTATGGTGCTCTGTGTAACAGATCATTGATTTTTATAAAAAACAGGAATTAAAGTTATGGCTAAAAAGAATAAAATTGTTATTGTCGGTGGTGGCAGCAATGCCTGGACACCTAATATCGTAAAAGATATGTTACTCACGCCCGGCATCAGTAAAGCGGAATATGTCCTGTTCGATATTGATCTGACGACGGCTGAAACCAATAAAAAATTTCTGGGCAAAGTAGCCGGACAGCTTGGACTAAAAGCAAATATTATTGCGACTGACAATCAACAGGCAGCACTCACCGGAGCGAATTATATCATTATCACCATCTCAACCGGTGGACTGGATGCAATGGCGCACGACCTGGCTATTCCTGAAGAGTACGGCATCTATCACACCGTCGGCGACACGACCGGTCCCGGCGGCTGGGCACGGCTTATCCGTAACTTCGATATTTTTATCAACCTGGCAGATGCCATCAACCGTTACGCACCTAGTGCCATGGTCTTGAATTATACAAATCCTATGACAACGCTGACCGATGTCCTGTCCAGAATCTGTACCGGCTCCGTCGTCGGACTCTGTCATGGACTGTTTGAAAATCTGAGTTTTATCAAAGATTTATATAAACTGAAGGGCGAAGAGGATATTGCTGTCAAATATGCCGGATTAAATCATTTTTTCTGGATTACCGAGGCACGTGCCGGAAAACATGATGTTATTACGGAACTAACCAAGAAATTAAAGAAAACCTCATTGACCACCTTGCTGAAAACAATTCACGAAGATCCGATGGGCTTCAAATCGGAGCGTGAAGTGGCAACTGAACTATTTCGTATCACCGGTGTAATGCCATACCTAGGAGACCGCCACATCTGTGAATGTTTCCCGCAATACATCACCAATAAACAGACTATGAAGCGTTATAAAATCAAACGCACCAGCATCGATGACCGCCGAAAAAGCTTCAAAGAGCGTGCCGATAAATTACAGGACATGCTTTCCGGTAAAATTAATATTGACAAAATTTATCTGGAACGCAGTCGTGAGACGGCGGCCGATATTATCAATGCCCATTCGCAAGGTGAAGTTTTTATCGACGTCGGCAATCTGCCCAATATCGGTCAAGTCGCCAACCTACCACAAGATGTCGTTGTAGAAACCGCCATCCGTGTGGATCGCAACGGCTTTGCACCCATAACCTTCGGCCCACTGCCGGACGCAGTTCAGGCGATGTGTGCACCATGGGCCAAAGTTTTCAAAATGCAGGTTGATGCCTGTTTCAACCACGATAAAAAACTAGCCATGCAGGCTCTGCACATTGATCCACTCTGTAGCAAACTAAGTGGTAAAGAGGTTGAAGCGATGGGCAATAAGCTGTTAAAAGCCCATAAAAAATTCATCACTGCATTTTAGCTGTAACTTCTTAATCATTGCTGGACAAATGTTTTTGCCATAGATTTTATTAACGATACGGTTCGATTATTTTGGCTACTTTTTCTGCGTCGGCTTCGTTGGTTATATCGGTAAAAATATATACTCCTTCGGGACCGACGGCATCAAGTAGCGGTTTGATTTCGTCGTGTTTAATACCAATCGCCTGAATTGATTTTCCGGCGTTAAGAATACGTTTGTACATGGCATACCATTCAGAGCTGCCGCCTGACGGTACCATTGGATCCGGGGTCCATTCTATCGCATCCAATGCGTCAATTTCAAGTAAATGATCAAGCTGACAGATGCACTGGTGACCATCAAGGTGAAACATTGAATAATCCAACCATTCGCACTGTTCAGTCAGGGCTGGAACGACAAATTCCCTGAACATATCCGGGGAGAACATTGCCGACGCGTCACATTGTACTTTGGCAGTTTTTCCCGGAGCCCACAGACCGAACGCCCAGAAAGCGGAACTGCCATCTTCATCCTTGATAATATCATAAATTCGATTATAAGCTTCAAACCATACCTGGTTAATCTCAAAGACCTTTTCTTTTACCCATTTAGGACGTTCAATCATATCCATCAGCAACGTCTGAGAATCCCGCAATGAAGCCAGGACATCAATATTTTCTACCAGATCAGGGCAGCCGGTCAAGTATCTACCCCGTCCCATATCAGCATTTTTCTGCAAAGTAGCACTAATAACCTTCCACCAGTAGTTTCCCGGATCAAAAGTCAATGGCGGTAGCTTTTCCGGTTCCAGTTCTGATTTCATAGTGGGATAAAACCAGATTGTACCTTTTTCAAAGCCGGGTTTTGAACCGAGAAACATTGCCAGCGTGCCGGGGCCGTAATTTGCATAAGTTACCGGTAGCGAATCAAGGTAAAACTCACTATTTGCCATTATGTAATGATTATAATCAGCCCGCCACTCGATGTCAGTATATTCCTCTTCACGCTCACTCTTCGACTCAGGTTTAGCAATATCATCACGTGGAGTACCATTCGTTTGCAAAGCACCAAAACCACTACTGACTAACAGGCCATCCTGGTGCCACCAGCTGTTAAAACGTTCCTTAGTCTCTTCCCAATCTTTTTTCCATGAACAACCCATAATATATTTCTCCTGAATTTCCGTTGCTGAGACACCTAATATTTTTTTTATTAACGTATTCGCGGCTGACTTCTTTTTCCTATAAAAAATTTATACTACAATATAATAGATAAGAGTTGCAATATCTTATAGTTTCGGATATAATAATTACACTATCGGACAAAAAAGGATTGATTATGTTCTGGGGAAATATAGTAAAAGTTACAAAATCAAACATAATTGCAACGCATCAACACCAGATGAATGAGTTTGTGGTATGTCTTAGTGATACCGGACAACATACGATTGCGGGCAAAAGCTATAAGGTTTCAAAAGGTAGAACTTTTTTTCTCCCTGCGACGGTTCCACATCAGGCAATCGGCTCAACTGAAACGCCTGCCGAGATAGCTTTTATCTGTTTTGATCTCCATACTGATATCGCCAATATCACGCCAGCATTGCGAACTATGATTGTTGATATTATAAAAAACAGACAATATGCATCCCTGCCCTATACTAGTAATCCAGCTGATCAAAATATTAAACTAGCCAGGCAAATCCAGCAGGAATTAGATCACCATAGTCCACTAAGTCAAACGATGGCAGGAACCTTGCTTGCGCAACTGATAATAAACCATTCAAGAAGCTTTGCCGCTAATACTGAGCTTGAATCATCTGATTATTCGGCAAAATTAACATCACTGTGCAATTGGCTGAATGCCCATCCACAAGCTGAACTTTCATTGGACGCAGCGGCAGAAAAAACCGGAATGTCACGCAGTCTATTTGCCAGGAATTTCAGACGACAGACCGGAATGAGTTTGGTGGAATATATTTTATCAGTCAGAACAGGTCAAGCGATAAAACTGCTGACCAGAACCAATCAACCGATCCATGCAATAGCCACAGCTTGCGGCTTCAGCAACCTCGGCTATTTCTATCTGGTATTCAAATCCCATACCAATACAACGCCAAGAAAGCTACGCCTCTACGTCGCCGAAACCGGCAATATGCCATTGTAAAACAGCACTGGTTTTGCTCTTTGCAAATTGTATAAAATAAAAGCATTTCATTCGCAAAAACTGCGAATAAAAAGATTTGTGCTCATTAGTGTAGATCAGTGGCTAAATAATGCCTGAATATCTCTTTTATTTTTTGCCACGGCGCATTGAACGCCCTGCCTTTTTCTCTTTAACTTTAGTGACTTTCACCTCTATGGGCTGTGACTTTGACTTGCTTGGCTTTTTTACCACAGTGCTTTTGGCTACTACACTTTTTTTTGTCACCTTCTTGACTCTAGGGGTTGCCTTGGTTGATTTAGCCTTAGCGGTCTGTTTTTTGGGCTTAGCTACTTCTTTTACCGGAGATGGTTCAGGCATGATATCATCCAACTCATCTAAATCAATACCAAAGATGTCACCTAGAGCATCGTCTGCAATATCTGATTCGACATCTGTACCGGTCAGGTTGTCCGTCAAACCGGCAGTGAAAAGTTCATGCTGATCGACACCGCGCAACAGGAAAAAAAGTTCAGGTTCATGATCCAGTCGGGCACCGATTCCATAAAGAACTGCCGCTAGGTGTTTGCATAGATCCGCCCAGTCCGGGCAATCGCAGTCCAATCTAATTTCATTCGGTGCAGGGAACAGTCCTTCATCGTGGCGACAAAGTAGAGCAATAACCTCATCAGAAAGTTTGCCCTGAATCAGATCAATCAGTGAATTAATTTTTCCGGCACATTCCTGTTTAATTTTCTCCCAACGATTTGTATTGAGTTTTTCTATTGTAATATCGACATTATAAAGTTCAGAGCCCTGAACCAATGCGGTAATTTTACCGGTCTCGATTTTCAGATCAACCACCGCACCATGTTTGACGTAACTACGAGCGCGTGGCAGGCGATTCGAATAATCATGGTATGACTCAATATTGGTACACCATGCTTTGCCCCAGAAGGTTCTGGCAATAAGACGGCCTTCAATCACCACTGGCGAAAGTTCTTGCCCCTGTTTGCGTAGTTTGACCATTTTCTGCTGAATCTGGTGTTTACGTTCCGCAACCGAAACATAAGCCGGATAATCATCATAATATCTTGACATAATATATTTCCTAATCAGGTGGCACCTGAAAGCAGATGCCGCTTCAAACTCCGCTCCTTCGTCGCTACGGAAGCGGAAACAATAAAAAACAAAAACTTGTTAGCCCTTGATAATGCAATTAAAAATTGCATTATCAAGGGCTAAACTCTTTTCTTTTTTATGAGGTGATTTCAAAAGTCCAACGTGAGCATGATTTTTACTGTTTTTGGCGAGTAGATTTTGATTTTTTAGCGATTGAACATACCTGCAGGTATGCGAATGAGCTCAAAATCAAAAGATGCCGTCAAAAATCAAAAATCTGCCACGGAGAGTTTTGAAATTGCCTCTTATATCACTGTATTTACATCAAGGGCGACGAAGTCGAGTAATTCGTTGTTATTCATATCGGTTAACATTTTTTCCGTACTGCCTTCAATTAGCGAGTCGGATAGTTCGCGTTTATCATCAATTAGTGCATCAATTTTTTCTTCAATCGTCCCTTTACAGATAAATTTGTGGGCTAAGACATTGCGATGTTGTCCGATACGGTAGGCGCGATCGGTTGCCTGATTTTCCACCGCAGGATTCCACCAGCGGTCAAAATGGATCACATGATTGGCTGCAGTTAAATTGAGACCAGTACCGGCAGCTTTAAGCGATAAAATAAAAAATGGCGGACCTGATTCACGTTGAAACTCTTCGACTAACTGCTGTCGTTTTTTTATCGAAGTTCCACCATGCAGCATCAAGCCCGGACGCCCAAAACAGCTCGCTAAATGTTCATGCAGCGGTTCAATCATCTCTCTGAACTGGGTAAAGATCAAGACCTTCTCCTGACGTGAATTGATCTCTTCAACAATAGCCGTGATCCGCTGAAATTTACCCCCAGCGGCTGCGTTAAAATCACCACTGCCGTCAAATTGTGCCGGATGATTACAGATCTGTTTAAACGCCATTAAGTATTTAAACACCAGACCGCGCCGCTGAATATCATCAAGTTCTTTCAGCTCGCGAGCCATATTGCTAACTGCCTGCTGGTACAACGTCGCCTGTTGTTTGGTCAGAGAACAATATACTTTCATCTCTGTCTTATCCGGCAGGTCGGAAATAATATGTTTATCAGTTTTCAACCGCCGCATGATATATGGTTTGGTCAAGCGTCGCAATGGGGCATAATTAACCCCGCCAGCATCATCAGTCAGTTTTTTCACAAAAGTTTTAAACCCGTTGATATTCCCCAACAGTCCTGGAGAAATATAGTCAAAAATAGACCAAAGGTCAGTTAAACGGTTTTCGACCGGAGTTCCGGTTAGAGCCAATTTGCGTGAGCTTCGCAATGAACGTACTGCCCTGCTCTGTTGTGATGATGGATTTTTAATCGCCTGCGCTTCATCAATAATTATCGCAGTCCATTCAATTTTGCTCAGTTGTTTCAGTCGCGTTGCCATGCCATACGTGGTGACTAAAGCATCAAATTTACCTAATAACAGTTCCGGTTCAGCCAGTTCTGCACGCTCCATTGCCATCGGGTGCAGGATACCGAAACGCAGTTCCGGAGTAAATTTAGCGGATTCCTGTTCCCAGTTTTTCAGTAATGATGCCGGGGCAATTAATAGAGCCGGAATTTTTGCCGTATCACCACGCTGTTTGAGCAGTGACAGCATTGTCAGTACCTGCAAGGTTTTTCCCAGCCCCATATCGTCGGCCAGACAGCCCCCAAGACCCAGTTCAGTCATGCGCCAGAGCCATTTAACGCCATCCAATTGATAGGGCCGTAGCGTTCGCTGGAGAAACTTAGATATTTTAGGTAAAGCAATTTGTGACGGACTATTCAGTTCATCCAGCAGTTTTTTCATTTCACCAACGGCATTAATTGAACTGAAATCGCGATCAATATCCGGCAGTTCGCCATCCTTGCCCTGCAACTGTGCTCCAGCCAGCAGCTTCAGCCCCTGAACAAAAGAAAAGCCGTCGCCAGCCATGCGATTAGCGTCATCCCACTGTGCCAATAACTGTTTAATTCTATCTGGATCAGCTTCAACCCATTGCCCTTTGATTCGGACTAAACCGCCGTCGGAATTAAACATCTCTTCCAGTTCAGCTTTCGTCAGATAAACGCCATCCAGACTAACTTTCCATGAAAAGTTTAACAGGGCATTAATGCCCATCTTCTGCCCTTTTTTAATATCGATATTGACTGCGACCTGAACTTTTGACGGTTTTGACGTTTTCCATAACTTGGCAATCCGAACGATAATCCCGCTCTCTTCCAATGCCGCAACATCCTGCAGGAAATTATATGCTTCAAGAGACGACCAGGCAGCGGGACGAAAAATTGTTTTGTTGTCCACCATTTTTTGAATAAGCTCACTGCGTTCACCTGCCGCCTGTACCGGTTTTAACAAGGTAAGCAGGGCATTGCGATCATTTGCATATGCTTTCAGGGCGGTACCTAACGGCAGATGTTTAGGTTGATCACTTTCTGATAGTCGATGAATAAAGGTCGCCATAAATGCGAATGGATGGTTACCGTCCACATCCTGTTTGTTCTCTGCCAGATGAAAACTAACTTTACCGACCTGTTTCCAGACCGGGTTGAATTGCCGCACGCATTCGCAAAAACTGCCGGAATAGCCCTTGAATGCAGTTTGAACATGTAGCTCCAGCTGTTGCCATAGCGCAAGTAAAGTTTCGGCATTGAAATATTCAGCTCCGCGCATTGGGGGAATTTCCAATGCCTCAAAACCGAAATAGGCTAAATTGGGGCGCATACTATCAAATAGAACGGTAAGTTCTTCGTTTTCAGGTTCCGGCAGGTGGCAGAGTCTGGTCACAAACTCCTTAGTAAATTTTCGGAAATATTGAAACATTGCCGGCATACCGACTGGTAGCTCGTCATGAAGCAACATTATCAGGCCATCGCCATTATCGCCCGCAAACCCAGCCTTCAGTTGTTCAGCTACCTTCGCTGGAACCTTCCAGTCTTCGTTGTTCTGAGTAGTTTCAAGCCGCAGATGCCCCTTTGGGGTCAGTAAAAGTTCAACAATCATATTTCTCATTTAATTTATAGATATAACCGGCTTTGCCGGGACTAATAAAGATAAAAACGTTAGCCACGAATGCACGAATAAAAACAAATCTTTCAGCCGCGAATGCGCGAACTTTTAAATTAGTGCATTCGTGGCTAAATACAATTTTCTATTTAGATAAATATATTAAAAATGTAATATAAAGCAAGTTTATATTTTATCCTCAACAATATTGATTTATACCCTACCTAGCGGTATTTTTATTGTTAATATCTATAAAAATAACTTAGCTGATTTTGCTGATGTTGTGGATATGGTGGTAATGAATAGTGCAAATGAAATTTTAGCTTTTGAAATTCTCAACGGCAGATATGTCGATAAAAAAGATCCTGGGAAAACCGCAGAATTTTTCTCATACACCTGTCGGATTTATGAAGATACCATAGTATACCCAGAAAATGGCCGGACACCAGTTTATTAATTAGACGGTATTCGAAAAGCCTTTAGATTTTCCGCCTCGCAGAAGTTAAAGATTTTCTAACAGGACCTAATTACATGTGAACTAAAAATAGCACACCTGAGCTAAACATTTAAGAGGAAACAAAATGAATTTTATTACATGTGTCTAAATTGAGGTCATCCTTGACGCCATTTTTTCCCAGGCTCCGAGAATCGCGAAGGCGATATAGATGACAATGCAGATGTAGATTATTTTTGGGACCAGATTGGCGACAATTCCCATAGCGTAATCGGCTTCCTCTTCGCATTGTGATGAAATCTTAGCGGCAACTTCAGCAGTTTTACCAGTCATTTCCCCCGTCTCCAACATGGTTAAAATTACCGAATCACGATCACGTGGAAAGATAAAATGGCTCAGAGCTCCATAGAGTGGACAGTTGTTTTCTTCAATATATTCCGCACTGCGCTTAAATGAGTTTTTAATAAAATTATTTTTGCACACCGAAGCACCGAGTGAGACCGAATCTGTCATTCTCATTCCTGCATTGGCTGCCATACTGAATGCATCAAAAAATCTGGTATAATTTAATTTTCTGATCAATCCGCCAACAATTGGCATATAAAGCAGAAAACTGTCGAACATAGAGACGCCATTTTCAGACATTGATGCTGAAATGCGCAATAGAGCTTTACCACCAAAATAGATTAAATAGGGCATTGCCCAGGCAATAAGAATGGGAATTGCCAAGCTGCCTGTTATTCCTTTAATTCCGCCACCACTGATTAACGCTTTTATCATTGGAATAGCCATAGCGGCAAAATGGTAGAGGAATAATGGATAGATCAATTGACCAATTATTTTTTTCTTCGACTGTAAAGTTTTTTCATGGCGTTCGGCTAATGATATTAAAATTGTCTCAAGATGCCCCGTAAATTCACCGGCATTGATTAAACGGCGTTCATAAGGCTCAATAATCCGGGGGAAAAGTGCTGCCCCATCCGCTAATGAACCACCCTGCTCTTCGATCTCATCAGCCATCGCATGACCAACTCGGGTAAACGGAGCCTGATAGTTATGGCGTAATGCTTTCGCGACCGGCACGCCGGCATCAATCATCGTTGCCATTGAACGGTAAAAATTTATTTTTGCTTTTAAGTTACCCACTAAATTTTCCTGTTTTTGGGTGAATTATAAATTCTAATTTACCGTTTAGAACCCATCCTGCAATCTCATATTTGAAAAAACAGGAAAATTTAGGTATTTTTAAAAAATATTTTATTAGATTTAAACTCCGTTTGCCTGCTTGTATATTATACAGATGAGGTTAGATTTACGAAAAATTACTGTTATAACAACAAAACAAGCAATAACAATGCATAAAGAGAAACTGACAACTAAAGAACAGAGTAAGGATCGCAGCTATTTTTCGCGGTTTAATATTTTCAACGCCATCTCATTCGGCTGTCTCGGTGAAAATATTCTCTACCTCTTTGCTCTGGCTCTTGGTAGTCCGGCATATATAATAACAATTCTCGGGTCACTAATGTTTCTTGGTAATATTGGCATGCCGGTCGGTAAAAAAATGGTCAGTAGTTGTGGTGCTACGGGAACGTTATGGCGCGTCTGGGTAATTCGTAACCTTGCTGGTGCGTTTATTGCAACAGCTCCATTCAGTGCAAAAATATCTCCTTCGTTAGGCAGCGCAACGATTTTGATTGGTGCTCTGATATTTTACCTGTCACGTTCAGCTGGTATTGTAACAACTCAGGCCATCTACCATGAAATAACCACCCCAAAGAACTGTGGAAAATATATTGCATCAATTTTTCAAAACTTCAGCTTGTTCGTATTGCTGACAATGGGTACAATAGTGCTGGTAATGCGTCACTATGCCTCAATTAACACCTATCAATTCATCTACGTCATTGGTGCACTGGCTGGTATTATCGGTACCTGGTTTGTATCACGCATGATCGAGACCCAAACTCCTCGAATATCTTCACGTCAACCCATTATGGAGGCCTTTAGAAATGTCTGGCAGACTGAAAGACTTAAACGACTTTTATTTGCCAATTGTGCTGCCTATACTATAACGGTCATGACTGCCCCGGTTTCCCTGCTTGCCCTAAAAAAAATATACCTGGTCTCCGATGAAACTGCCATGATTTTTATTCTCATTCAAATAGGTGGAACTATTGCAGTATCCTATGTCAGCAAAATCATTTCAGCCCATTCAGGTCCGCGTCCGTTAGTTATTCTATACTACAGCGCTCTAATCATGGTCTGTTTGCTGTGGATCATGGCACCGGTAAAATTCAACTGGCTTTATATCGCCGCCACATTTTTTCTCATCGGGCTTGGTGGTATGGGAATTCCACTTTCATTAACACACTATTTTCAGAATGCCGTCCCGCCTAAACAGAGTGTCGGCATCTCATTAGTTATCGCTGTTCTTGCCGGATTATGTGCTGGTGCACTAGGCGGTGGCATAAGTACCGCGTTGATCAAAATTATACCATATTTTCATGCTGATGTATACACCATCTATCAAAATTATTTTATCATCAATATTGGCTTTGCACTACTCGGACTGGTCGTCATCATGCGGCTGAAAAAAATTAAAGACTGGGAAGTTAAACAGGTTATCGGCCTCTTTTTCGCCCCACGCGACATCCGTACCATGATGTTTCTCAATAAAATGAACCGCTCATTAGTTACTCTTGAAAGTGAAAAAGATAAAATAAAAAAACTAGGGCTGCTGCGTTCAGGGCTGTCTGAACAGGAACTGCTCAATTTTATGGATTCACCTAAATATGAATTGCGTTATCATGCCATTTGGTCATTGATTAATATTCCACTCAGTGATAACGGCCGCCAGCGCCTGATAAATGAACTTACCGACGGACTATTCTCAACCGCCAATATTGCGGCTCATATTCTCGGGGTCAGAAAAATTACCGAAGCGGCACCGGCATTAAAAACGGCACTGTCGTCTGCGGATCTGCGCTTAAAAGGCCATGCAATGGTCGCATTGACACAGTTGAAACAACGCAATAGCTATGCGGAGATTATCGAAATATTCAATCAGGCTAATAATCCCAGACTGATTATCAACGGTGCAACCGCATTGACCAATATCGGTTCAGTTGAAGCCATTACTGCCATGATTAATAAAGCAAATCAAGCAGAACTGCCCCGTCAAGTCCGCCGGGAAATAATCATTGCCATCGCCGAACTGGGCGACATCAGTAGTGAGTTTTACAAATTTCTCAAACCGGGCGATGAAGATACCAGCAATGAACTTGATCTGTTTGAAGCATTAAGCTCCACATCAACAGATACCAGCAATTTGCATGAACTTCAACCTATCCTTGACAATGAAAACAGCAATGCGGAAATTCTTACCATAATGGCTAAATGGTTAAACAGTCCTTGTTCTGAGTTACCTAAAAAAGTCAAAAAAGATGATACAAAAAAGCACAAAAAAACATTCCTGAATTTGGCAGCACTTGAAGAGGACGCGCCGGACGCCGGTCCACAAGATAAACTTTTCAGTGCAATAAACACATTTTGTGCAAACGCAAAAACTGACCAGAACCGCGAACTGCTAATCTGTCTGCTGGCAATATGCTATGTGAGGAATCCATCAACTCGGCAATAGTATTGTTATTTATTTCTCATAGAGTATATTATAAGAGAAATAGATGATTTTATACCTGATTAGGCTGAAATATTAACTTTAATTCCATTCATTGAGTTAGAAGAGCCAAATAAGTGAACTAAAAACTACCCATAATGGGTATATGAAATGAGAAAATACAGTGTTAATTAAATTAATTGTTATCGGCAAAGTTAAAAATAAACTATTGCTGAGTAAAATAAATGAGTTCCAGAAATGGATCAGCGGTCATGCCAAGCTGGAAGTTACCGAGCTAAAGGATTGCGGTAAAAGTGTAGCGAGTGCCAGGCAGCTTGAGGCCGCTATCCGTGAGAATGGCTACCTGTTTGTTATGGATGAACATGGCAAAGAGTTCTCGTCCCAAGGGTTTGCTGAACATATCAAACGCATCGACAAAAAAATGATTTTTGTCATCGGCGGGCCGGATGGCATCTCAGATGAATTGAAGCAACAGGCAGATACTCTAATGGCACTGTCCCAAATGACCTTCACTCATGAAATGGCAAGAATGTTCCTGACCGAACAAATTTACCGGGCGATATCAATTATCAAAGGCAGCAAATATCATAGAGAGTAGGTAATTATGACGGAGGCGAAGCCGTAGAGGCTGGCGGAACGCCAGAGCGTAGCGTCACTTACGAATTATGAATGGAGCGACAAGGAACTGGAGAAACGGGGAGAACAAAAGAAAAAATATTATGAAAAACAAAATAGCAAGAAAAGATATAGAAATAATGGCTCCGGCGGGTTCGTTTGAAGCCCTTGCCGCCGCAATCAATGCTGGCGCAGACTCAGTCTACTTCGGGGCCGGAACCATGAATATGCGTTCACGTTCATCGGCAAATTTTTCCCTAGATGATTTGACAGAAATAGCCTCGATTTGCCGTAAAGCTGAGGTTAAAAGCTATCTAACCATGAATACTATTATCTATGGAGATGAACTTGAGTTGATGAAAACAACTTGCGATACTGCTTTGGTGGCTGGCATTGATGCTGTAATCGCCGCCGATATTGCAGTCATCCAATATGCCTCCAGTATCGGCCTGCCGGTTCATATTTCAGTTCAGGCTAATGTCTCAAATATCGAAGCAGTCAAATTCTTTGCAAATTTCGTAGAGGTGATAGTACTAGCCCGTGAACTCACCCTGCCCCAGATAGATGAAATAATCCAAGCAATTGAACAGGAAAATATCACCGGCCCGTCAGGTGAAAAAATTAAGATTGAACTCTTTGCCCATGGGGCGCTGTGCGTGGCGGTATCAGGTAAATGTTATATGAGTCTGGGAAATTACAACTCTTCAGCCAATCGCGGTGCCTGTTTTCAAACCTGTCGCCGTGCCTACCGGGTTACCGATGAAGAGACTGGCGAAGAACTGGTCATTGACAATAAATATGTGATGTCACCCAAAGATATCTGTACGATAAATATTATTGACCGACTGCTTGAAACCGGCGTCACTATTTTCAAAATCGAGGGACGGGGACGTTCAGCCGATTATGTTTCAACAGTAACTGCAGTTTACCGTGAAGCTATTGAATCCTGGTTCGACGGCACATTTGATCAGGCACATATCGATCAATGGCTTCCCCGGCTTGAAACCGTCTTCAATCGCGGTTTTTGGATGGGCGGTTATTATCTTGGCGAAAAACTCGGTGAATGGACCGGCTATAGTTGTAACCGAGCGACCGAAACCAAACATCATATCGGCAAAGTAAATAAATATTTCACCAAAATAAAAGTGGCCGAAATTGCCTTACCGGCAGGTGATTTGAAAACTGGCAATGAAATTTTGATTATCGGTCCAACCACCGGCACGGTCAGAACTATAGTAAATGAACTGCGCCTGGATGGCAAAGTTGTCACTGAAGCTGCCAAAGGCAGTACCGTGTCATTTATCATTCCGGAAAAAGTCAGACCCAACGATAAAGTTTATTTAATAACCGAACGCCGTTTCGGCCAGACAGTCTAGTTGTGGGTTACCAGACTAATATTTTTCACCCGACACAAGGTCGGATGGGGAATTAATTTAATAGTTCAAAATCAGGTGAAAAACAAGTTTGGCTAAGGAACATTCAATTCCTATCGAGTTTACCTCGATGGAATTAAAGTTCACGGTTCATCTCAACTTCGAAAGAGCATATTCACTGAAGGTGCCGACATAAAACTCATTACTCCACGTCCAGTTAAATCCCAGCACATACGATAAATTATTCATAAAGCTCAATCCTATCTCATACGGCGACAGCTCCGGATTCCCTTTCAGTGCGATATGAATATGATCCGGCAAAATGGAAAAATGGGCAATCTCACACCCTTTTTTTTGAGCAATTCTGGGAATATAAGCTCTGATTTGCTCTAGCTTATCTTCAGCTTTGATTGGAAAATTGCGATCCGCAACTACAATCACCAAATGAATATTATACCAATATCTGCCATGTGATTTTGCCACCGGAATCGCTAAATCATTGCTATCATCAGCAACCGTAAATTGACTCAGGAACTGTTTATAACGCGAATCAATATAATCACTTTTACAAACCTGTTTATGCACATAATTATTGACCGTTTCGCGAATATTTTCACCGAGGCATCTAAAGCCGACTTTGCGTGAAAATTTTATGGCATCACCTTGCTGACGCAATTGATGGTCAAGGCGTCCCTTTACTCTTTGCGTAAATTTTACCGGAGCGATTTCTGGAGCAACTGCAAATAGACACTGAACCATATCAGCTTTGATAGACTGTTTTCCCAACTGAAATCCATCCTGTTGCCAGAGTGACGAACACTGTTCAACAGCCTGACCAATGGAAGTAGGCAATGGCACACCTTGGCTGCGCCAACCGGCCCATGAATAGTGCAATGCATGAACACAGGTGGTATTCTCCAGAGTATAAAGTGGGGTCAACTCAGTTTTCAATGTCTCTAATGCATCTTCAAACGAAAGTTGGGCGATATCTTCATGGGAGAGTCGATGAGACATGATGCACCTTTCAGGTTCAGGGATTCATATTTTGGCGAGTTTTGATCTTTGCATCCTCTGACACAAGGTCAAAGGGGGGTCAAACAAAGATAATTTGACCAAAAACAACCAATATAGCAATCAGCATCGCGCTATTAACGATTTTTTCAGTTTTGGTCAATTGCTTAAAATTTGCAAAATAAATTCCGATTAACAAAAGCACTGTTACGCGAAACGGCACATACCACGTCGCCGCCATTGATTAAATCCCTGCCAAATTGATTTTAGATTCATGAGAATTTCCCTAATTACATTTAAAATATGTGTGATTAATCTAATCGAAAATAGCCTAAAGTCAATATTAAAATAAAAATTGCGTTGAATTCACTCTTTCTGCCGAAAACATTTCAGTTCACCTAAAGTTTTTCTGTTTTTTTACAGATGAGATTGCAGAGAAATGTTTTGAACTGTAACTTAGATGAAGATTTACCCGCACACAAAAATCAGGAAAAGTTTAGTTATGAATAAATATTATCGACTATTAAATATCTCGCGTTATGCGATTGCAATCGTGTTGCTTGGATTAGGACAACAAACCTGGGCGCGGAAACCTTATCTGAAATCCGGGCGCACTGTTACCATTCCTTCCATAGGACTGAAAATGAAGATGCCGAAGTACGCCAAGCCCAATCCAGCAAAATCGTTAACAGTGAAAACTCTGGTTCAGCACCGTGGTACAGAAACCCGAAAAATTGATGTTTGTCTGCTGGAAGAACTATGGCTTCGCGATCAGTTAAGCGGTAGTTATGGCAATACAAAGTTCATGGTCAGTGTGTATGAGATGCGCCTGCCTGCACCTACTGCCGTGAAAACTGTATTTAAACAACCCGGACATACTTTTGTTTTCAAATCTGTCTATGAACAATGGCTTGATGCTCAGAAACCAGTAAAATGGAACAAAGAAAAAATGCGATCATGGCTCAAATATCTGTTGCCGGATGGGTCAAATGCAAACATCAAATTAACCCAAAAGAATTTTTCCCGAACAGCGATCACCTACTATGCGGAATCAAACTCCCTTAATGCCGAAAATTTAGTTTATATCGTAACGTCACAAACAGCTCCTATTCGCCACCTGGCGATTCAGTTCAAACTGGCACCACAGCTTGAACGTAAAAAAAGTCTTAGAACCATTAAAAGATGTCTCTCATCTATCAGCTTTTCCCCGCCGGCAAGGCTCAAAAAAGATGAAAAAAAACGGATTATCTCTAGAAAAAAACTTACCGCGAAAAAAGATTGGTCACCACAGTATATTGCCAGCCGTGAACGGGTTATCAATAATATTAAAAACCTTGACGATTGGTGGTATCTGGAAACCGATAATTTTATCGTGGTGGCCAACATTGATAATAGAAAAACCGTTAAAGAACTGAAAGCCGGACTTGAAAAATCTCGCACTGTTTTTATGCAGATCTATCCCATTAAAGAACCATTAAAAGCCGTCAGTGTGGTCAAAGCCTTTGAGACCAGGAAAGAGTATATCGCCTATATCGGCAAACAGTATGAATGGACCGGGGGGCTCTGGATGGCCGATAAAAAAGAACTGGTAGTTTCACCGATGAATTTCGGTTCAGCACGCACCCGGAGAAAAATGCTGGTCGATGTCATTCAGCATGAAGGATTTCATCAATATATCTATTTTGCTACTGGCGAACAGCATACCGCAGTATGGTTTAATGAAGGTAATGCCACATTTTTTGAGGGCATCGAATTCAAAGGTAAAAATGCCGTTATTGAAACAACCTATCGAACAGAAAAAGTACCAGACCTCGCAAGCTCAGCCAACATTGAAAAACTGCTTACCATGAGCAATAATGAATTCTATGGCAT
Organism: Victivallaceae bacterium; assembly: GCA_021647315.1. Taxonomy (GTDB): domain Bacteria; phylum Verrucomicrobiota; class Lentisphaeria; order Victivallales; family Victivallaceae; genus JAKIUY01. The sequence continues at coordinate 8,158 of JAKIUY010000025.1, read as the reverse complement.
CAATAAACAACAAAACTATATTTTAGCTTATGGGTTGATGTTTTTTCTGCAGAAAGGGGCTCGGGTAATGAAAGGAAAATATAAAAACAGTTATAGCGAAATTCCATTAAAATATTATCAGGCAATATTGAAAACCAGCAATGCAAAGCAGGCGACAATAATTGCCTGGCGCGGAGTTGATATGAAAAAATTCAATCAGGCATTCAATAAATTCTGGTCCAGCAAAAGTCTGCTAAAAAGAGCTGTTCGCTATAATTTATTGAACAGATAAAAAACGTCAAGGGCTCAGCACTGCATATTTAGGCCTGGAGCGTAGCTGAAGAGATAAATTGGAAGGTAACGAATTGTTTGGTCATTGTTGCATATACTGATGCGGTTTGAATATTTGGCATGATGACTTCGGTGGCTTTGGTGAATTTATCGTTCAATTCACTTAGTTCAATATTTCCAGCCGCAGTAGCGGCCCACATGGCACTGCCTAAGGCGGCTGAATCCGGGATTAAGATTTTTTCTACTTTGGTCTGAAAGATATCGGCTACTGTTTGGCATAATCCTCGGCTCTGCGAAGCTCCACCGGTGACTCTAATGGTATTGAACTTGTCGCCAATCCATTGTGAATGCAATTTAATATTCATAATCTGGGCTTCAACGACCGCACGAATATTTTCAGCGGCCCTGCCGCTGCCGGAACAGAACTGTTCTGTCCCGCGACGTCTGACTCCAGGGGCAAGGATTAATGGTGTAATCTCTGGGACGAAATATGGCAACAGCATATTACCGTTATTGCCTGGTGGGGTCAATTCAAATGCCTCATTGCCGAACCAGTCCCAGTCAACGCCATAATCAGCTTTTATTTTTTCACGGGCTAATGAACCATTTTTAAAACAGATCAGACTCATAAAACCACCAGCCTGATTACCGAACAGGTGACCATAACCTTGAGGATCAACTTTAAACTCATCCATTACCGCAAAAAATGTATCGCTAGTGCCAAAACTTATTACCGCTAAACCCGGTTTAGCGGCTCCGCTGCCGGTCAGACTACATGGATTATCGCCTGACCAGCTAACGATTGGTATTCCACTGCATAGTCCATATTTTGCAAAATAGGGGTGAAGCTGTCCGGCAACCGTCGCTGACGGAACTACCGGAGGTAGTTTATTCAATAAATCGGGTGCGGTAAATTCGACAATTTCATCATCCCATTGCCGGGTTTTAAGATTCAATAGATTCATGCCTGCTCCGTCACCGTAATCAATCGGTGCAGTAGCACCGCATAATAGTGATGCCATAAATGAGCTGACCAGATGAATAGTCGCGGTGGCGGCATAATGTTCAGGCTGTTCTTTGAAAAATTTGCTAATTTGCGGGCCGGTAAAACGTTCTATTGCTGGCGAACCGGTCTCAAGCTGTACTCTTTTGCCGAATTTTTCCATCAACTCTTCGCATTCAGCTGAAGTTGAACTATCCATCCAAATCGGTGAAGTTGTCCGGGATAACGTCGGTGCAATTTGAGTAGCCAAGTTTTCTATCGGATTAAGTTTTGCCAGCATATCGGTAAATTTATCATTAAGATAAACCGAACCATGTTGCTGTCCTGAACCGCTGATAGCACCGATACTGCTCAGTGGAGCACCATTCTGGTACATTTTTTCCAAAAGCAGATCAAGCGCCGCAGCCCACATTAATGGCGAGGCATGTTTAATTAATGGATCCGAGTTATCCAATACCCCATCAGGACAATTGTATTCAGGCAGATCTTGGCTGTAATTGACCTGTTCTGAATAAACAATCTCACCCGGTACCGGATCAATAATTATTGCCTTAAGCCCTTGAGTACTGCTGTCTAATCCTAAATATAAACTCATAATATTGCCTTTTGATTTTACTTTAGAACATAACCGGCTTTGCCGGAACTTTTTCAGACAGGATGAACAAGATTAACAGGATTTTTTATTTTATCCTGTTTTATCCTGTTATCCTGTCAAAATACCTACCCGAACGCAGTGACAGATGAAGCGTGGCGTAATAATTTCCTATTAGGTTAAAATATAACTGTTTATGATATTTTCAAGGTGCTCCTGCCTGCCGCCTAATTGTTCATGTTCACCGTTTTGTCTGGTGTATTTTTCAAGCGCATCCAAATCAGTTGAACTGTTCATTATATCAACTCAGATTTCCTCTTTGTAGCTAATATAACGCTCATCAACGACATTATCAATAATGCCATCACTAATTATTTTATCAGCAAGTAATAGTCCTTTTGCGAAGGTATCCATTGCCCCGATATGACCGTAAAAAAGATCATTGAGATCAGTTGAACCACGCCGCAGTTTGGCATCAAAATTGCAGCCGCCTTCATCTTGACCGTGCAGCACTCTCCAGATGTGTAGAAGTAGTAAAGTCCATGGAGCAAGAAAGCCAAAACAGACCTCCGGGATATGAAGCACGGCTAATTGCCCTTTTGCTGGAACTTATGGTCTTTCTGGCACGGCAATATAGTACAACCAGCAGCAGCAATGGTAAAGCTTTGCTTAAAACAAGTAAAGTCATAACTTTGCTGGAAGATAAATTTACGCATAACTGGAGTTTAGAAAAAATAGCCAGACAGGTTGGCATGTCAAAATAATTTTATTTTTCCATCATGTTGCATTCCTGCACGGTTCCTGTTGACAAATCTACTTTCAGGGTTTTTACTTCAAACTTATTGAAAGAGATTTCAGTTGATAATATATTGGTCTCCGCTATGGTCAACGCAGTCTGTGCTGTTTTTGCAGAGCCATTATATAATCTGATAATAAGTGCATCTTCAGTTTCAGCTTTCTTGCAGGCGGTCATGATAATGGTATGATCGCCATGCAATACCGGCCCCTGACTGACCGGTTGTCCGTGCCCGCTGGGGAAGAATGACAGTGCTACCGGCTGCTCGTTTTTGTTCAATGCCGCTCGTTCAGCATGCTGGCTTATTTTCGCAACGGAACCACCATTAATCCAGAATTTAAAGATACGCTCGCCCTGATCTATTCTGGCGGTAAAACGATCCTGCGGCACAATATCCCGGTCATTAATCGGGTGCCCGCTGTAGGCTGAAGAACGTAACAGACTCAAACGCAGTTCTTTGTTTGTTACATCACAACCATAGGTGCTGTCATCAATTACCAGTAACGCATTATCTGTAGTCGTAGAGCTTGCGGTTAGCCATTTTTGTGCGATAGCCTCATCGCCGTTCATCGGCAATGCATGAAAACCGTAGGCGGTTTGAGCATGACTGTTTGACGCCTCAAAAGCCAGTGGCAATGAGAGTTTGAGCATTTTATCTTTTTCATTCCAGGTCACCCGCACTTCAACTTCGAGTTCAGTCCCGGTTGCCGGAATTTTATAGGAGATCAGCATAAATGAATTATTATAACATAACGATGCTTCAATAACAGTTCTTACCGTACCATATTCAATCACCCGCACCGAAGAAATTTCAGTTGCTTTAATGCCGGTATGTTCTGCGCTGGCCTGTTTTGACATCAATTTGAATGCTCCAGCTTTTTTGCGGAACTTTGTCGTTTTCATACCCCATGGATCTTCATTATCAGCCATAACCAGTGGTTTGAATGCTTGACGGGCCAGAATATTTTTCCCGGCAACTTCATAACAGTCAAGGAGCCCGGTTCGGCTGTTTATCCTGACTTTAAGCTCGCCATTATCAATAGTATAACCTCCATTGAGCGGCTTAAGATCGGGCAGGGGTCGTTTGTCCACTTTTATCAGATCGCAGTCAAAACGGTTCATCTGTGACGGTGCCAAGGTGGCGTTGAAGACAACTTTTTTGCGCCAGTCGAGATTTAGATGGCTATCTTCCTGTTCAAGCTGGGTTGGCAGTTTTTCTGAACTATTTTTTACCTGACAAAGGGTAAAATCACCATCCCAATTCTGATCGGCCAATTGAAATTCGCATTCAACTGTCGTTGTGATCGGATAGGGGTGTGGATTGTATACCAGGATAGGAATCGTATCTTCAACGGCTTTCGGCTGTCCGGCTGCGAGGGCAAAAAATGCCTTGGCTTTGAGGCGTGAAAGAATTTCCAGCCCATGATTCATCAGGCGAATTGAAGTATCTTCGACCGGCTGAATAGATGAGCCGGGCAGAATGTCATGGAATTCCGCATGGCAAAGATCACGCATCGCTTCCGCCATTTTTTCAGCTGGATACTCCATGCGGCCCTGACGCCAAGCATTTGTTAGCATTTTTTCTGTTTTATAGAGTTCATTTTCAATTTGACGATGCAGCTGTTTCAATCTAACCTGTGAAGTATAACAACCCACTGACCATGGGTTAATATCATCATCACGCACCGGCAGGTCAACACGTTCACTGTTCAGTTCAGCGAAATATTTTTCCGGTGTAGAGTGAATAATATTCAAGTCATCGCGTTCTGCCGCCAATGCCGAGAGTTTTTTCAGATCAATTTTTGATGGTCCACCGCCGTGATTACCGACACCCCAGGCGACAGCGATATGGTTGAAATCCTTTCTTTCTTTAAGTAAATTTTCAACTTTTTCCGCCGCTTTTCCACGAGCACTTAAATATGCGCCGAATAGGCGAGTTGCCAACACCTGTGAACCATCATAACCTTGCCAGATAAATTCTTCACGTGGCAGAGTTATATCAGTAGTACCCGGGCGGCAGAAAAGATATGCATCATAACCGCTTTTTGCCAGAATCTGCACCAGCCCTTGAGTGTGACCGAACGGATCAAAGTTGATCGCAGTCGTTGGTGACACCCCGAATTTATCCTGAAAATAGTTTTGACCAAGCAGGATTTGGCGGACAAAAGATTCTCCGCTGGGCATATTACAGTCAGGCTGCAAGTACCAGCCACCCATGATATGCCATTTGCCAGCTTTAACCAAGCGCTGAATGCGGGCAAACAATTCCGGTTCGTAATCTTCGACCCATTCGTAAAGAATAACTTCGTTATGATTAAAAACAAAGCCATCGAATTCATCACAGAAATCGGCAGCGACTCTAAATGTACTAATTGCCTCAGCAGCTCCCTCTTCCCATTCCCAGAGCCAGACCGGATCGAGGTGGGCATTACAAATCAAATGAACAGTCGGTTTTGTCATAAATATATTCCTGATTATATTACAAATTTTAAAATCAATATTAAAGGCTTTTATTGTTATCTTTCAGTCATCTGCAATTTATCAGCAATATTATAATCATCAAACAGTTTAATGAAAAAATCTTCAATTCTCATGTTCTATTGTTTTGATGATCTTGGCGGGATTACCACCGACAATGGTATATGGTGGGACTGATTTGGTTACCATCGAACGGGCGATCTCGTTACGACGATAACCAAGACTATTACTACCATCAAGTACCAGTTGTTTGGTTTGTTCACTTATCTTGACCTAATGGAAATTATTACGCTACGCTTCATCTGTCACTGCGTTCGGGTAGGTATTTTGAGGAAAAAGAAAACCACGGAGACACAAATATTTTTTATTTTATCCTGTTTTATCCTGTTGTCCTGTCAAAAATACCTACACGAGCGCAGCTACAGATGAAATAATTTCCTATTGGATTCAAAAAAAGATAAAAAAAGGGTTGCCTGCTGGATATATTCCAGCTGACAACCCGAGGAGAAGAAAACTATTGATTACGCCTTAGCTGCTGGTTGAGCTTCAACGACATCCTCGCCTTTTACTTTACCGAGATAATCCGGCAGTTCAACACCAGCCATTCCAGCCAAGTCATGAATCGGCGGTAAACTCTGCATCATGCCACTGAGAAAATTAGCGGTAGAGGTTTTACCGTCACCATTCTGTCCACCTTCCCAAACTGTAACTTTATCAATCTTGATATTCTTGATCGCTTCAGTCTGCAGTTTGACAATTTCCTGGATTTTTTCAATCATCAACATCTTAGCTGCTGCATCAGCATCTTTATTACAAGCAGTAATAATTTCACTGAAACCGGTTCCTTTGGCTTTCAGTATTTCAAAGTTACCGCGAGCTTTAGCTTCAAGGCGGGCATAAATCGCATCGGCTTCACCTTTCGCCTCACGCCGCATTTTTTCCGCCTGCGCTTCAGCCATGATTTCAACCTGTTGTTTATGAATTTCTGCCGGAACAATGGTGTCAGCATGCTGTTTTTCAGTTTCCATACCTGCTCTGGCTGTCTGAGCAACCCTTTCAGCTTCAAATTCAGCCCGTTCGATTTCAGCTCCCGCAACTTTTTTCGCCGTTTCAGATTTACGGAAAGCTTCCGCTTCCTGTTCCATACGAATTGCATTTGATTTAGCAATTTCAACCGCAGAGATATTTTCACCTTCAGTAGCAGTCGCATCAGCCTGTTTAATTGCAACACGACGATCACGGTCAGCATTTGCTTCACCCACTTGGGCTTCAGCATCGGCCTTTGAAACCGCAATACGTTGAATCCTCCGTGCATCAGCTTCACCAATACTCCCTTTCCGCACTTCATCCGCTACCGCTATTTTTGCCTGATTTATCGCTTCTGAAGCCGCTTTTTTACCGATAGCTTCAATATAGCCGCTTTCATCAGTGATGTCGGTAATATTAACATTAAGCAACTGAAGGCCGATTTTATTCAGCTCATCGGTTACGTTCTGTTCAACATTGCGCAGGAATGTTTCACGGTCGGCGTTGATTTCCTCAATGGTCATCGAAGCGATAACCAGACGCAACTGACCGAAAATAATATCTTTAGCCAGATCGGCGATGGCATCCGGATGCTGACCGAAAAGTCTTTCAGCCGCATTACCCATAATTGCCAGTTGAGTACTGATTCCAACCGTAAAAATCGATGGCACATTGATCCGGATATTCTGATTACACAATGCGTTATCCAGATTCACTTCAATCTGCATTGGACGCAAACTCAAGTAGCCGTAATCCTGAAAAACCGGCCAGACAAATTTAGCCCCGCCATGAATGGTTTGTGCCGCTTTCCCGCCACCGGTTTTACCGTAAATAACCATAATCTTATCCGATGGACATTTACGATACCTGGCGGCTACAGCCATGAATGTTCCCAACATAAATACAACAGCTATTACCACTAAGATAACTGCGGTTGCTCCTGTTGAAATTGCGAAAATAAGCGGCATAATATACTCCTTTTGTTAATGTGGAAACTATTGCCAGTTCGACCCCTCGTCGACGACAACCTGTTTCCGTTTTTTGTTATATACTAAATACTAAAAATAGTCTAACTTTCAATCTTTTTAACTTTATAGAGGCGACCGTTAATATGTTTAATAACATCTACGGCAATCCCTTTTTTAAGTTCTTCATCGGCAATTGCCTTGATTTCACGGGTGCATTCCGCAACAGTAACCGTCACTTTCCCCTGTTCATTTTCCGGAATACGCAAATAGACAATTCCACTGCATCCAACAATATCTTTGGAGCCAATATTGCTTTCCTGTTGCATTCTCATCATTCCCAAGAGAATAAACGCGGTAACCACCATCATTCCAATTCCGAGCAGCAGTGCACCAAAAAAACCTAACCAACCGTGATGTCCCCATAAGATGCCCCCCCAACCAAAAAACATCACAAATGCGACAATCGAGCGCACTGAAAAGATATGAAAATCACCTAAACCACTATCGGCATGTTCGCCGAACGAAATATCACCGTCACCATCAATATCCGTGCCGCCATCATCGAACCCCATTAAGGTCAACAGGAATTGGATAATAAATACCACACTGCCAATAACGGCAAAAAACCAATAAACTGAATGTGCATTAGACAGATATTCCCCAACTTTACTGATCATCTCACTCATAACTCACCTCTTCAAGATTAAATCATTTTCACCTAGGCACTTAGTACCTAATATGAACAAAACTTTCGACATAATTTACTTTTCTGCTTCCGTAGCGACACAGTCGCGAAGTTTGAAGCAGTATAGCCAGACGAACGTCTGTAGATTCTATTATATACCACAAAAACTGTTATTGCAATGTGCAACCTCATAAATTCATTACTCTTTTATATATGTTAATTGAAAAGTTAAACGCACACTCAAAAAAATATTCCGTGCGTTTAGTATATCTTAAAGTATAGTGTGCGTTTAGTTTGACATGAGAAGTAAAGTTTTAAATATAAGTTTTATAATGGTTAT